>JAUVBI010000163.1 GCA_030591305.1 Pseudomonadota bacterium | reverse complement strand
CCTTTTTGTTTGGCGCCCTGTCGGTGCTTATTTTACTGGCCATTGTGTTCAGCCGCTCGCGCACCGGCATTGCCCTCACCATGGGTGGCGTGGTGTTGGCCGGTCTGGTGTTTTCCCGGCGCATTGGTGGTGAAAATGTGTACGGGCTCACCGGCACGGTGCTGTCGGTGGGGCTGTCGCTGGGCATTGCGGTGGGCCTGGGGCCGGTGCTGGAGCGCTTCAGTTCTAATGACCCCTTTTCAGATGCCCGCTGGGCCATGTTCGACGGTGTATTTGAGGGCATTGCGCAGTTTTTCCCGCTGGGGGCGGGTAGCGGCACCTTCGAGCAAATTTTCCTGCCCTTCCAGGACCTGGGCTTTTCCCATGTCACGGTAAACCAGGCCCATAACAGCTATCTGGAGTGGGTGTTTAACAGCGGTATTTTTGCCATCGTTTTAATAGTGGCGTTTCTGGCGCTGTATATTATGCGCTGGTTTAGTGTGTGGAAGCAGGGCCTGTGGGGCGAGTTTCGCTATATACAAGTGGGGGCTGGGCTGGGCATGTTGCTTACGCTTATGCACGAGGTGGTAGATTTCAACCTGTTTGTGCCGGCCAACATGGTGTTCTTCGCATTCTTTGCCGGTTTGTTTTTCCATCCCTATGAAGAGCTTGTCCCCCAGCGCCGACGTAAAACCGAGCGCAGGGAGGTCGACCAGCGCAGCCGGCCCATGTTGCAACCGGTGATCAGCGAGGCTGGGCATAATCCGTTTATGGATTAAGGGGGGATTAAAGGGGGTCAGGTCTAGAGTTTATATAAAAGGGGTCAGGTCTAGAGTTTATGCATGGAGCGATTACGCTCCATGCATAAACTCTAGACCTGACCCCTTTTATATAAACTCTAGACCTGACCCCCCTTTTACCTTTACCTTTCCATCTTCCACAAAAAAGCCCGGCTAAATAACCGGGCTTTTTAATAAGCTGTTGGCTAAGCGCTAGGGCGAAGCTGGTGGGCGCTGCTTGTCGTCGTCGTCATCTCTCGAGTTATCAATGATAACGGCTGCGGCACCAATACCAACCACACTGGCAGTTATCAGGGCTGCGCTGCTTGTGCCAGCACCTGCGCCACCGGAGCTGGAGCCGCCCAGTGCCTGGTGCGTACCGGCAGCTGCCATGCTATTGCATGTGTCTGCGGTGTTGTCTATTTGTGCCACTTCGTTGGCGCCCAGAACCTGAACGCAACCATTGGCATAATTTAACTGGGCTGAACCGCCTTCCAGAACCATGACCCGGTCACCGGCGTAGAGGAACATGCTGTCGGTGGCTTCCACGTAGGATGAACCCTGGTTGACCATAACGGGCATTTGCAGGTTGTTCAGGACGGTTTCTTTGTCGGCCGCGATGGCGCTGGTGGAAACGGCCATGGCAATAGCAATAGTGGCAATTTTGTTAGGCATATATAGCTTCCTTGTGTTAACGGGTTTCACTTTTATCAAGCAAAAAAACTGGTTTGAGGGCGCAATTTTAATAGAGAAGTAATTCCCTTACAACAATTATGGCAATAATAGTTTTGTAATTATTTCCAAACTGAGAGGCATGTCACAAAAAAATAAGCTTTTCTAGTCTGATTCCTTTGCTTGCCCCATACTCAGGCACACTGGCTCTTTTGCGGTTATTATATTTACATGATAGATCTCCACTGCCATATGCTGCCCAATATCGATGACGGGGCCCGGAGCCTGGACATGGCTCTGGCTATGGCCCGGCTGGCGGTGGCCGACGGCATTACTCAAACGGCCTGCACACCGCATATCTACCCTGGGCTGTTTGAAAATACCCACGAAGGCATACGCGAGGCCTGCACGCGCTTTCAGAGCGAGTTGGACTCCGCGGGCATTCCCCTCAAGTTGACCTACGGGGCTGACATACAGGTGGTGCCAGAGTTGCTTGAAAGCCTGGGTAATGGTACTTTGCCCACGCTCAATGGCAGCCGCTATTTTCTGTTTGAGCCCCCGCACCACGTGGCCCTGCCGCGTTTGGCCGACCTGGTGCACAATACCCTGCTGTCTGGCTATGTCCCCATCATCACCCACCCGGAGCGCCTGGCCTATGTGGAGGCCGACTATGACAAATTTGTCGATCTGGCCCGCCAGGGCGCCTGGCTTCAACTTACCGGGGGCAGCCTGCTGGGGTGCTTCGGTCCGCGGGTGAAGCAGATTACCGAGCGCTTTTTGGGCGATGGTGTTACCCACCTGTTGGCCTCGGATGGCCACAACCTGAAAAACCGCACACCCGAGTTAAGTGAGGCCCGGGATGCGGCGGCCGCTATTGTGGGCGAGCAAGCCGCCTCGCAGCTGGTCAACGAGCGCCCGGCGGCGGTGATGGCCAACGCCGATCCCGCCGATGTGCCCCTGCCCTGGGGCCTCGACCCCACAGCATCGCCGCCAGACATGCCGCTGCGCGGCGGGGCTAATAAGAGCTGGTTTAGCCGTTTGTTTAACGCGGGGGGTCAGGTCTAGAATTTAGAGTCGGAGGGGGTCAGGTCTAGAATTGATGCGTTTGCCTCCAAACACTAGGCCTTGCCCAAAAACAAGTTCAAACGCATCAATTCTAGACCTGACCCCCTCCGACTCCTCCTTAGCTGCGCCCTACACAGCTGTACTCAAACCCGTGCCGCGCCATTAATTCCGGCTCGTATACGTTTCTGAGGTCGACAAACACTTTGCCCCGCATCAGTGATTTTGTTTGTGCCAGGTCCAGGCCGCGGTACTGGTTCCACTCTGTCATCAACACAATGGCATCGGCGCTGGTGATGGTCTGCTCGATGCTGTGCGTGTATTGAATGGTGTCTGGTAGCAGGGCTTTGGCTGCTTCCATGCCCTGGGGGTCGTGCGCCTTGATGATGGCGCCCTTGTCTACCAGGGCGGGCAGTATGGCCAGAGCGGGTGATTCGCGCATGTCGTCGGTTTCGGGTTTGAAGGTCAGGCCCAGTACGGCGATGGTTTTGTCGGCCACGCTGCCGCCCAGTGCCTGTTTTATTTTGGACACCATGCGGGCTTTTTGTGAGGCGTTTACCTCTGCCACCGCTTCAATAATGCGGCTGGACACGCCGTGTTCCTGAGCCATGCGAATGAGCGCCACGGTGTCCTTGGGGAAGCAGCTGCCGCCATAACCCGGCCCCGCGTGCAGAAACTTGCGCCCTATGCGTCCGTCCAGTCCCATGCCCTTGGCCACCGCGTGCACGTCGGCGCCGGTTTTTTCGCACAGCTGTGATATCTCGTTGATAAAGCTGATTTTGGTTGCCAGGAAAGCATTGGCGGCGTATTTGATCATCTCGGCACTTTCCAGGTCGGTGACCACGATGGGTGCCTCAATTAAATTCAGCGGCCGGTACAGTTCGCGCAGCAGTGCCTCGGCTCGCTCGCACTCAACCCCCAGCACCACGCGGTCGGGGCGCATAAAGTCGCTGATGGCCGAGCCTTCTCTTAGAAATTCCGGATTTGAAGCTACGTCGAAATCGGCATCAGGGTTGGTTTTTTTGACGATGCGTTGCACTTCTCGGGCGGTGCCCACCGGTACTGTCGACTTGTCTACAATTACCGTATAACCCTGTAAATGGGTGGCCACTTCTGCACTGGCTGCGTACACGTACTTTAAATCGGCATAGCCGTCGCCGCGACGGGTGGGGGTGCCCACGGCGATAAATACCAGGTCGGCTTCGGCCACGGCAGCTTCCAGAGCGGTGGAGAAGCTTAATCGCCCGGCTGTAATATTGCGTTTTACCAGTTCATCCAGGCCGGGTTCATAGATGGGAATTTTGCCCTCGCGCAGGGCGTCTATTTTGCTCTCATCTTTATCCAGACAGATAACATTGGCACCGAATTCAGCGAAACAGGCGCCGGACACCAGGCCCACATAACCTGCGCCAATCATTACTACGTTCATAATTCTTCCTTGTGCATGTGTGCCATATACCAGGCGATGAAGTTATTTATGCCGTGCTGAATAGGTGTTTGCGGGTGGTAGTCCACCGCGTCTATTAGCGCGTCAATATTGGCGTAGGTGGCGGCCACGTCGCCGGGCTGCATGGGTAGCAGTTGTTTCTCGGCGGTTTTGCCCAGTGCTTTTTCAATGGCGCCAATAAAGTCTGTGAGTAACACCGGGTTGTTATTGCCTATATTGAAAATTCGGTAGGGCGCGCTGCTGCTGCCGGGGTCGGGCGCGGTGCTGTCCCAGTTGGGGTTTGGTGTGGCGGGCTTGTCCATCACCCGAATAACACCTTCTACAATGTCGTCTATATAGGTGAAGTCGCGCTGCATCTGGCCGTTGTTGAACACCTTGATGGGCTCGCCGGCCAGTATGGCCTTGGTAAACAGAAACAGGGCCATGTCCGGCCTGCCCCAGGGGCCGTATACGGTGAAGAAACGCAGGCCGGTGGTGGGTATGTTGAACAAATGGGAATAGGTGTGGGCCATAAGCTCGTTGGCTTTTTTACTGGCGGCGTACAGCGACATGGGGTGGTCGACATTGTCGTGTACCGAAAAGGGCATGGCGCTGTTCATGCCGTACACCGAGCTGCTGCTGGCGTACACCAGATGGCCGATGTTGTGGTAGCGACAGCACTCTAAAATATTGGTAAAGCCCACAATGTTGCTTTCTATGTAGGTGTGGGGGTTTTCCAGGGAGTAGCGCACACCGGCCTGGGCGGCCAGGTTGATGACGGCGTCGAAGCTGTTTTTTTTGAACAGGGCTTCGATAGCGTCACGGTCTTGCAGGTCGGCTTTGACGAAGGTGAAGTTTGGCTGGTTCTGCAATTGGGCCAGGCGCGCCTCTTTCAGACTGACGTCATAATAGTCGTTAAGATTGTCCAGCCCCACCACGCTGTCACCGCGCGCTAACAACTTTTTGGCGACATGAAAGCCGATAAACCCGGCGGCACCGGTGACGAGTATATGCATGGTGGAGATTATGCGTCACTGATGGGGGTCAGGTCTAGAATTTATACACCGCTAACACCGGCAGCACCTGCCAGCGCCTTTCTGGACAGATATGATGTTCTGTGTGCAAGCTGTCTTTGCTAGTGTTGGCCCTCACGCGATGGAGGTGTAGTATGGCGGCAGTAGCATTTGATTCTCTGGATTACGCACACCAGCTTGAAGCAGCGGGCATGCCGCGCAAACAGGCCGAGATGGTGGCAAAGGGCCTGACGACAATGTTTATTCATAACTTTGAATCGCTTGTGACCAAAGACTACCTGGATGCCCGCTTTAGTGAGCAGTCTGTCAGGATGGAGTTACTTGCCACAGAAATGGACGCCAAGCTGGACGCCCTCTCCAGTAGTATAGATGTCAAACTGGGCAGTCTGGATGGCAAAATCGGGCTTCTTTCGGTCGAAATTGACGGCAAGTTGGGTAAGCTCTATGTAATGTTTGGCGTGATCATGGTGGGGTTGGCTTTACCCATCATTCAAACGCTAATCACCTGGTTCGCTTAAGTTGTTTGTGTTATCCACGAACCACCAGTAGGCACCTGCTAGTGTGTAGCCGGTTCCAGTGGCATCGAATGTATTTCTGCCCCAGATTATTGATAAGGATATTGTAATGGTTAGCACGATTTTGGTGACCGGGGGTGCCGGTTATGTTGGCAGTCATGCGTGTGTGGCGCTTATGGAAGCGGGGTACGACGTTATCGTACTGGACAATTTGTGTAATTCAGACGAAGAAGTGTTCAACCGTCTGGAGCGTATTGTTGGGCGCAGGCCTGTCTTCGTGCAGGGAGACATTAGAGACCGCCACTGCCTCGACACGCTGTTCAGCAATCATGTTATTACAGCGGTCATGCATTTTGCTGGTCTGAAGGCAGTCGGTGAGTCGGTGGCAAAGCCTCTGGAGTATTATTCCAATAATGTGGGCGGCACACTTTCCCTGATGGCGGCCATGGAGCATGCCGGGGTTAAAAGCCTGCTGTTTTCCTCCTCGGCTACGGTTTATGGCGAGCCTGCCTCTGTGCCCATTGACGAGAGCTTCCCGCTCTCCGCCACCAACCCCTATGGGCGTTCTAAGCTGATGGTTGAGGAAATTCTGGTCGATTGGCAGGACGCCAACCCCGCCTGGAGCATATGCTCCCTGCGCTATTTTAATCCGGTAGGGGCCCACGCAAGCGGCCTGATAGGGGAAGACCCCAAAGGCACGCCCAATAACCTTATGCCCTATGTGGCACAGGTGGCTGTTCGTCGCCAGGATTTACTGTATGTTTTTGGGAATGATTACCCCACGGTAGATGGCAGTGGTGTGCGCGACTATATTCATGTGATGGACCTGGTAGAGGGGCACGTGGCCGCGCTGCATGTCATTCGTCAACAATGCGGTTTATTTACCATTAATCTGGGCACAGGCAATGGCATTTCGGTGCTGGAACTGGTGCGGGCTTATGAGCGGGCCAGTGCAAAAAAAATACCCTACGAAATTGTTGGCCGCCGCCCCGGCGATGTAGCGCAGTGCTGGGCAGATGTCAGCCTGGCCAAAAAGGTGTTGGGCTGGAGTGCAAAACGCAGTCTGCTTGAAATGTGTGAGGACAGTTGGCGCTGGCAGTCTGAAAACCCCCAGGGCTACCGGTGAAAAAGCACAAGCTCTGGGTGAGAACGGTTTTTAGTATTTCCGCCACCTGCGCTACCGCAACGGTGACGGCCCGGGGCAAGCGCGTATAATAGCCCTCCCAACGTCTGCCCTCTTCCCAACCGGAAATACTATGCCCAATATTATCGCCGACTACCGCAGTGACACGGTAACTCGCCCCTCCCCGAACATGCGCCAGATTATGGCCGCCGCCGATGTTGGTGACGATGTTTTTGGCGACGACCCCGGTGTTAATCATCTGGAGGCCTACCTGGCCGAGCGCGCTGGCAAAGAGGCTGCATTATTTTGTGCCTCGGGTACCCAGAGCAACCTGGTGGCGCTGTTGTCCCACTGCCAGCGCGGCGACGAGTATATTGCCGGCCAGGAAGCTCACACGTACAAATACGAGGCTGGCGGCGCGGCGGTGTTGGGCAGTATCCAGCCCCAGCCACTGGATTATGAGCCCGATTCCACCCTGGATCTGCTCAAGGTAAAGGCCAAACTCAAGGCCGATGACTACCACTTTGCCCGCAGCCGCTTGCTGTGCCTGGAAAATACCCGCTCTGGTGAAGTGCTTCCCCTGGATTACCACGCACAGGCGGCCGCATTTT
>JAUVBI010000268.1 GCA_030591305.1 Pseudomonadota bacterium | reverse complement strand
GTGGAAGGGCTGGGCTGTCTCGTAACACCTGTTCTTTAACTATTCAGCAAACAAAGGAGCTGGAGACGTAAAATGAATACTGCAAACCCACAACTGGTTCAAAAAGCCATAGACCTCATCGACCGGGACAGACTGGTAAAGCTGGTCATGGATCTGGTCGACATCCCCAGCCCTACAGGCTATGAGGGGGATTGTGCCCGTGCTGTCAATGAAGCCCTGCAGGGCGCAAACTTCGACTCAGTACTCCAGCCTATAGGCGATGAACGCTATAACGCTGTGGGGCGCCTGCAGGGGCAAGGTGGCGGCAAGTCATTAATGTTTAACGGCCACCTGGACACGTCATTTGGCCCTGAACAGGCCCACCGGGGCCTGGGTTACCAATGCAAGGGCACTCTGGTAGATAATGAGTGGATATACGGCATGGGCACTTTCAATATGAAAAGCGCCATGGGCACCTATGTCACCGCCATTGAAGCAATACAGAAAGCGGGCATTAAACTTGGCGGCGATGTTGTTATCGCTGCGGTTGCTGGAGAAATTGAGAAGGCACCGGTCAACGATCACGAGGGGCCCATGTACCAGGGCTATGGTGTGGGCACCAAGTTCGCCATCACCCACGGTGCCATCGCTGACTTCTGCATACTTGGTGAACCCACGAATATGATGGTGATTCCACGCCACTGCGGCAGCACCTGGGTTAAAATTACCATCCCCGGCCACTTAATTCACACGGCCTGGTCAGAAATAGAAAAGAACGCCATCAACAAATCCAGAGTCGTATTGGACGCTATACACGAATGGATACCGGACTACTGCCAGCGCAACAGTCTTGGAGATTTCCAGCCCCGTGTAAATATATCCGCGGTAGAAAGCGGCTGGAGTTGGCGCGGTGCACGAACACCGGATAACTGCGTTATCTATATGGACGTGCGCACCCTGCCCGACGACCTGCCCCTGAAAGCCTATAACGAGGTGCGCGACCTTATCGCCGGCGTGGTAGATGACAACCCTCAGCTGGCAGGCACCAAAGTTGAAACCTTTATGTCGGTGCCTGGCACCTCTATTCCTGAAGATCATGAGCTAATACAGAACATTGTTCAGGCACATACTGACCAGTTGGGCAAAGCTCCCGAGTTCGGTACAGAAACCTGGATGAGCGATGCAGCCCACATGAACCGCTATGGTATTCCCACGGTTAACTACGGCTCAGCAGGACGTATTCGTGCTGGCGGCGGCGGTTTTTCCACCCACCAGGGTGAAGCCGTACATATTGGCGACATGATGGATATGATCAGAATATACATACAGGTAATAATGCAAATTTGTGGCGTGGTCGAATAGCATACGGCAATAGAGATTGCCACCTGCGTGGCGATCGGCAGTGCGGAAAGATGGACTTTTATGCATGCATTCTAATGAGAGGGTCAGGTAATGAAACGACCAGAACAGCGCTTTGAATTTTCCGCCATGCCCACACGCAAACGCTGGCGACTGCCCGAAGGCAAGCGCATGGCCGTCTATACCATTGTCAATGTGGAAGAATGGGACATAGAAAAACCCATCGCCCGCGAATATGTTTCGTCACCGGCCGGCGTAGCCACTGTTCCGAATATCCCCAACTGGGCCTGGCACGAATACGGTATGCGGGTTGGTTTCTGGCGTATTCTGGAAGCTTTTGAGCAGCGTAAACTCAAAGCCAGCACCGCGATTAATGCCCGGGTCTGTGAAGGTGCCGGAGAACCCGTTGCCGCCGCCATGCGCGATGCCGGCTGGGGCTTTATGGGGCACGGCTACCATCAGCAGGCAATGCACATGGTGGGAGACCAGATAGACAATATTCAAAAATCTTTCGACACTCTGCTCGCCTACACGGGTACCGCGCCCAAAGGCTGGCTGGGCCCCGGGCTGCACCAAACTCTGGACACTCTGGACTACCTGGCCGAAGTGGGCTTCAAGTTTGTTACCGACTTCCCCATGGATGAACAACCGGTAACCATGAAAACAAGCTCCGAGCCGGTGGTTGCCCTGCCCTACACCCTGGAATTGAGTGACCTGCCTATGATGGTTGTTCACCAACACGAATCAAGGGTCTGGCGAGAACGTGCCATTGACCAGTTTGACCGGCTATACCTTGAATCAGCCACGCAACCCCGGGTAATGTCAATGAGCATACACCCTTACATAATGGGCGTGCCTCACCGTATCGGGCATTTCGAATCTGCCCTTGATCATATGCTGACGCACGATGACGTCTGGTTCACGACCGCTGAAGAAATCTACGACTGGTACATAGCCAACCCGCCTGAATAAGCGGGTTTATTACCGGTATTCCACGCCCTCCGGCAATCTACCCTGCCAGTCAACTAAAAGCACACTGAAGATCAAGACAGCTTGTTTAGTCACGCGTAACATTTACGGCTGTTGCAGTATTTTATAGGGAGCCAGTACATGAGCAGTATTGCCAAAGACCTGATATGGACCAGCGAACTGAACAAGCTGGAATGCGTTCAAGGCGGTTTTAATCGCAATAAAACCATTCAATTCTATGACACAACCCTGAGAGACGGCGAACAGTCCGTTGGTGTGTGCTTCACACCCGATGAAAAATTTGAAATCGCCTGTAAATTGTCAGAAATGGGCATAAGTCGTATTGAATCCGGATTTCCCCGGGTCTCGCCAGAAGATACAGAAGCCGTAAGACGTATTCTGGCTGCCAATCTGGACGCTGAAATCTGGGGCTTCGCCCGTTGCGTGCAGGGCGACCTGGATGCCCACATCGAACTGGGTACCGAATATATCCTGATGGAGGTCTCCACCAGCGATGTCAAAATGGAAGCTTATGGGTTTACCCGTGAATCTGTGCTGGAAAAAGTTGCAAAGTCCGTTAAGTATGCCAAGGATCAGGGTATAAAACGTGTCAACTTTTTCGCAGTAGATGCCACGCGCAGTGATATGGATTTTCTCCGCCAGGTATACACAACCGCACTGGAAGCCGGTGCCGATGAGGTTTCCATCGTCGACACTATCGGCGCCTGTGCGCCGGAGGCTGTAGAGCATTTGATAGGCCTGGTTCGCTCCTGGGTGGGCGATGATGTACTGATTCACTGGCATGGCCACAATGATTTCGGCCTCGCCACGGCCTCGGCAATCGCAGCGGTGCGCGGTGGTGCCGATTTCATCCAGGGCACAATCAACGGCATGGGAGAACGGGCGGGAAATGCCGATATCTGTGAAGTCGCTCTGACCTTACAGTGTGTGTATAACGTGGAAGCAGGCCTGGACTTGGGTCAGGCACGGGATATCTCTCGCCTGGTACAAAAAGCGGGCGGCTACACGGTAGATGGCTGGAAGCCAGTGGTGGGAGAGTTTCTGTACACGCGTGAAAGCGGCGCTGTGGCAAATCAGTTTCACATCCCCGAGGCGATAGAGCCCTATTCTGCTGATATTGTCCGCGCCCAGCGCAAAATTGTTTTAGGTAAAAAAAGCGGCTTATCCAATATAAAACTCAAATTGAAAGAACTGGGGCTGGATGTTGCCGCAGAGAAACACGGCGACATTCTCAACGAAGTAAAAGTCAAGGCAACAGCCGCACAGTGCCTGATGAGTGACGATGAATTCCGTACGGTAGTTGCACAATACACAAGTAAATAAACAATAAAGTACATATTTTCAGGGAGAATAAATATGAGTAAAGTAAACGTTGGTATTATTTTCAAGTCCTATGAGCCCATGTCGGCCATTCAAAAATATGCTGCACAGACAGAGGCGTCTGGCTACACCGGGGGTTTCTGGATCGCAGAGGCCTACCATTGGTTCCGCTCCTACGGACTCGAATCACGTGGCTGCTTCACTGCCCTGGCGGCAGCAACTATGGCAACCAAAGAAATCACCATAGGCCTGGGCATTACGTC
>JAUVBI010000042.1 GCA_030591305.1 Pseudomonadota bacterium | reverse complement strand
GCTCATAGCGACCACTGGCTTCTTTTTTGCGCAGCAGGCCGTAATGCTCGATGTAGTTGGCACTGGTCAGCTGCCACCAGGCCCAGAAATTATGAACGGCCAGGAACAGAACCATAATCCAGCCAAAACTCGCAATCAGGGCCAGTTGCACAACAGCAGTAATAGCGTATGACTGAAGAATCTCGTTGTCAAAGCTCCACACATTTTTACCGGTGCGCTCAAGACGATCATTTTCAAGCTTCCAGCCGCGTTTAAATGCGCCGGGAATTTCTCGACGCACAAACTGGTAAATTGATTCGCCCATACGCGAGGTCGCTGGATCTTCCGGTGTGGCCACATCACGATGATGGCCGCGATTGTGCTCAAGACAAAAATGACCGTAGGCAGGAACGGCCTGCACTATTTTCGCCAGGTTACGCTCCAGCCGGCTTTTCTTGTGGCCGAGCTCGTGGGCTGTAACCAGACCCAGCCCACTGTAGATGCCGCCGGTAATCGCCAAAGCCAATACAGAAAGCAGTGACACTGACTGCGTGCCTACAAAAATGGCAAGCGCAAATAGTACCGCATAGTGAATAGGAACAGTGAAATAGGTTAGCCAGCGATAATAGCGATCTTCCTCTAATTGCGGAACCAGTTCCTCGGGGGGATTATTCTCATCCACACCAAATATGGCATCAAACAATGTCGATACACCATAAATGAATACCAGTGGCGCCAGGAAGGACCACTCACTGCCCGTTGCCATATACAGCCCGATACCACTGACGGCAACTAATGGATAAACCATCGACGCCAGCCACAGGTAACGCTTTTTGTCACGGTATGTGATTTGGCCCTTGTCGGAGCTCTCAAATTTATAGACCTTCATATCATATCTCCAGATAATTGCGCTTTATCCACTTTGAGTAACGATAGTAACCAGTATTACTTGTATTCTCGATTGCATTTAATGACAATGTGTAAGTCATATTACGCCATTATGGAGTATCCAACTTGATTGACGACCTACCCACCCCGGCGACCTATACCCGGGTCTTGCTGCAATCAACCCCCGCCAAAGACCGGGCCAGATTACTTCATCTAACTAATTTGCATGAAGAATTTCTTTCATCTTCAAGCAGCATACGCGCGGACCAGCAGATACAGGTGTTTCGCAACGCACAGAAAATGGCGACCAGGCCAGACTGGGCTCTTTCTCTGGGAGATCAGCTTAATGTCAACAGCCATGGGTCACTGGGGTTTGCCGCGCTAAGCGCACCAACCTTGGGTAAGAGTCTGGAGACCCTGGCCGCTTTTGCACGAATACGTGCTCCTTACTTATCGTTCAAGTTCGAGCAATCACAGGATCGCTTCTACTTTAATGTTGAACCCGAATTTGAGCTGGGAGACCTCGAAATCGCCCTGGATGAAATTGTCCTGCAAATAGTAGACTCGCTAATAACTGTCGTTCTGGGAACCAGGGGCCCGGGAATTAAAATTATGTTGAGTTACCCTGCGCCGGCATACGCTGATAATTATGCCCGCTTCTTTACTGCACCCTACAAATTCAGCCAGGCTTTTAGTGGAGTAGAGCTCCCTTCTGGTCTATGCCAGGTACCCTGCCCACTGCACGATGAACAAAGCTATGTTGCTTCTCTGGCACGCTGCCGCCTGGCTCTCGCAGAAGTTATCGACCCCACAGATGCTGTTTCCCGGGTTAGAAACTTGCTCGCCGCACACTATGAATACCTTGAAACCGGGACAAAGAATGGTGAAGCTCCAACGCTGGAGAGTGTTGCCGGCACATTGTGTATGTCACCCAGAACTTTAATACGACAACTTGCCGCCCAAGACAGTGGTTACCGCGAAATGCTCGAGAAGGCACAGAAAGATACAGCCAGCAGGTTACTTGGACAGGCACGTTACTCCATCTACGAAATTGCCATGCTACTGGGTTATAGCGATGCGGCAAACTTCGGACGTGCATTTCGGCGCTGGTTTGGTATGGCGCCAAGCCAATATCGGCGGCAGTAAGCGCTACCCGATAGGAGAAATTTGTCCACTGATGACATGCAGGATGTCAACAAATGACATTGCACGGACTATAGCAACCCGTAAAGTGGCTAGCGCTAACTATAAGGACAATAATTTATGCCAAAAATAACCCCCCTTGATCAGTATGACCTCAGTGATAGTCGCCTTTACAAAGAGGACGTATGGCGTCCCTACTTCGAGCGCTTATAAAAAGAAGACCCGATTCATTATCAGCCCAATAGCCCCTTTGGGCCATTTTGGTCAGTGACTTGCTTCAAGGAAGCTATGGCAGTAGACAGTAACCACGAAGCATTTTCCTCTGAGCCCACCATTGTAATAGGTGATCGGGAGGAAGATCTTCCTGTTGATATGTTTATTGCAATGGATCCCCCAAAACATGACCTACAGCGCCGCGCCGCTCAACCGGTTGTGGCACCCCAAAACCTGGCCCAGATGGAATCGCTGATTCGCTCGCGGGTTGTAGATATACTGGACAACTTACCCCTGGGTGAAATCTTTAACTGGGTGGACGAAGTCTCCATTAATTTAACTACTCAAATGCTGGCCACGCTGTTTGATTTTCCTTTTGAGGAGCGCCACAAACTAACTTACTGGTCAGACCTCGCTACAGGCTCACCGCAACTGGTCGGCGGAAACGTCGATGAAGAGGAGCGAATGATAGGCCTGATGGACGGTGCAGAGACCTTTACCCGTCTCTGGCACGACCGCAAGAATCCTCGCCATCACTTGTCATTCGGCTTTGGCATACATCGTTGCATGGGTAATCGCCTGGCCGAAATGCAGCTGCGCATATTATGGGAGGAAATATTACAACGTTTCAGCTTCGTGGAGTAATAGGAGAGCCAGAAACTCACGGCGCTCTTTATCGCTGAACCCGTCAGTTGCAAGGTCACCAATATCACTGACAACCTGCTCGAGCAGGTCAAATACCGGCGAAGATTTTGGCGTGAGAAACACACGCTTTGCACGTCTATCGGCTGGATCATCCCTGCGTTCCAGCCACTGATCCTTTTCCAGCCGGTCAACCTGAGGGCACCCCATTAGTTGAGGAGATATTGCACATGAAGGCTTTCCGATTTCTTATTCCAGTTGCTCTTGTTTGCTTATCGACGGTTAGCATCGCTGATGACGATGCTAAAATCGAGGCTGCAAAACAAGCCGCAGCTGAGACTTGCATAAATGAAGCACAAGAAAGGTATAGTTCAGCGACCGCTATCTCAGATGTAAGAAAGTATAACAAGAGAGGCTACTACGTGGACCTCAAAGTCAGAAAAAACAAGAAAAAAGTGAGATGCATTGCCCAGAAAAACGGCAAGGTCCTGATTACGTCCAAGTAACAGGTATCACTTATCAGGCAAGGTAGTTGCTACTACAGCCAATGGTTGTAGCCTCAGTTCGTATTGTGCATGTTCATTAATGGCCTCGTCACTAAACCACCAGTAACGCTTCTCGCCACTCAACCAACTGTCCAGGAAGTTCTTGTTCCAGGGGTCGAACCAACGCTCGCTGGCACCGCCCGGGAAGTGGGCTTCCACTTTTTCACTATCGGACATATCGATAATGATGCGCATAGAATCGATGACTTTGACTTCATAGGGTTTGTCGAACATATACAACCCTCGCATCAAAGTTTCGCCCGAGCCACTCATGGCGTGTTCGCCACCACCAATCCACTTAGCGGCATCTTTGCCGGGTATAAAGGGATGAAAGAACGTAACGATGTGGGCATCACCCCAGCGCCAGCTTGAACTGTCTTCACCCCAGTCTGCATTCAGCTCTGTCAGTGCCGCGCGCCCTGCCCTGATGATGATGTCGTCCCTGTCTTCAATTTGCTCGGTACGTGTATCGTCAAACCAGGGGCTGCCGTCCTGTTCGTACCAACGCAGTACGCGCTCCTGCCAATAGTAGGTTTGATTCAGGTAGGCCATTAACAGGGACTCATCCATATCATCAGAAAAAGTCTCGATGGCGAAGTGGCGCAGCACAGTCTGGAATATCAGCGGTGCGGTTTCGTCCTTGTCATCCAGTAAGTCCCAGGCGGCCAGCTCCTTTGCCAGCGGCTGAAGTTCTTCCTCCGCTTCGAAGGCTGTAATGATGGCCGGCAGCATGCGCTGTGCCAGCAGGTTTTTGATATCCAGATTAAACGTCCAGTGATCGTCGGCACTTATCACCGGTTTTTCAAAGAGCTCCATCAACCGCCGGTAACGCCAGGAACCTGCAAAGTGCGTGGAGTACTCGTAGGGATAGTCCGCTTTGGTGACCCGATGGTTCGCCGAGCCCACCCAGCCCTTGGCGGGGTTTAACTGCAGGGGCATTTCTTCGGGTGGAATACGGCCCAGCCAGTTGTCCTGCTCGGTGGGAACCAGCGGTACCAGGCCATTGCCGCGGCTGCGAATTGGCACAACGCCGGACGCCATGCGGGCTACATTTCCAGCGGTATCCACAACGATATAGTTCAGGGGGGTAGTCGTTTTGCCAATGGCCGTCAGGGCTTCGTCAACGGACCGTGCCAATAACAACTCGCGGTTTCCCGAATCGGGGCCCACATACTCTGGCACAGACCAGCGCATGGACAACAGCTTGCCCTCAGCCAGACTCATGCCGTGGTCTGAAATAATCGGGCCGCGTATTGTTTCCCGTATCTGCATGGTCTCGGTGCGAAATCCACTTGCGGCCTCCCTGTCTCGAATGAGCAGTTCTGCGGTGCGCATTACAAATGGCAGAGATTGATCACCCTGCTTGTAGTTCAACTCATTTTCCGGGTCCAGCCTCTCGATATACAGGTCCACCATATCGGAGTAACCGTTGGTAGCGCCCCAGGCAACATGAACATTTCGCCCTACTCCCAGACCAGGGCCACCGGGAGCGGCTGTGCCAACTGCGCGCAGCTCCGGCGTCACGATACCCATCGGGTACCAGAAGCCCGGCAAGTGGCGCGCATCCAGATGAGGGTCGTTGGATAGAATCGGCGCTCCATTGGCCGACTTGTCGCCGTCACTGGCCCAGGCATTACTGCCCATGGCATAGCGCGGCTGATAGTCACTTATAAGGCTGTCATCGAATTGTAAGTCCAGCGAGGCAAGCTGCACAGGTTCTGCATCGAACTCCGTCGCCGGATCATCGGGATTAATAGTCAGCGGACGCAACTGGTGAGCGCGCTCAGGGCCAAATTTATCGATCAACTGCAGGGTCAATAACTCCTGACGCCAGTTCACCGAACTGCTCCAGATACGAAAATACTGGATGGCCAGAATATCTTCCAGCGTCCACTGCACCGGTGTGTGGCCCATCACAGAAAACATCAGGGGGTATTCGTCTTCCCGATCCGCAAAAAAAGCATTCACGCCGTTCAGGTAACGCTGCAGGTAATTTCTCTCCTCATCACTGATTTGCTCCACCTGCTCTTTGGCAAAGCCCGTGAGGTCCAGCAGGCGAATAATGCGGTCATTTTTAATGCCGCGCTCACCAATAAACTCCGCCAGACGACCATGCGCCAGATATTTGTACAGCTCCATCTGAAAAGTACGTTCCTGGGCATGCAAAAAGCCCTGGGCGGTCAGCGCGTCATCCAGCGAATCGGCATACACGTAGGGCACACCAGCATCATCCCGCAGCACCTTGACCGGCGCCTGCAACGAGGAGAGAGTGAGTGTTCCCTCGCGTTGGTACGTATCCAGCCTGGGGAGGATTAATACTACAGCGATGACTAACACCGAGAGAACCAGAAAGAATTTTTTCATAATAAATACCCTGCCACAGTCCCAAATGGTGCTTGTTTAAGCTAAGTGAAGGGCTGGGCTGGTATTGCCTGGCAGGACCGTCTGCAGCCACGGATGGCTGCAGCGAGCCTCCATGGATGGATTCACGGCGTGTCCAGCCAGGCAATACCAGCTCGGCCCAAAACGACAGCTTAAACAAGCACCATTTGGGGCGACCCCAGGACTTTAATACTCGTAAATAAAGTCTACGCCGTAGCTACGGGGTGCACCGAAAGAATTACCGGCATAGCCCAGACCCTGATTAACACCCAGATCCGCACCGTACAGTTTGTATTCTTCGTCTGACAGGTTTTTCCCCCATAGTGCAACGCGCATGCTGCCAGCATCACCCAGCATGATTTCTGACAGACCCACCCTGGCGTTAAACAATGTACGAGACTCGGAATTGCCGTAGGGGCTGGAAGAGAAATTCTCCGCGTCGGTGTAAGTTGTATCAAAGCGGGCATCCAGGTACGCCCAGTCCATGGGCAGGTTGTAGGCCAGGCTCACAACGCCGGTGCTCTTGCCATCGGCACGGCCGTTATCGCCGTCAAAATCTGTCTTGCGGTAACCGTAAGACCCTTCGACACTAAAGTTGGCAGGCAGCAAGGCAACAAAATCAACCTCAAAACCCTTGGTGGTGTTCTCGCCAGAGTTGCGCACGGTACGAACACCCTCTACAAACTCGGTAATTTGCAGGTTTTCGTTGTCGTTGTAAAAAACGGCGATATTAAAGCGCAGGCTCTTGTCCAACCACTCTGACTTCATACCCAGTTCCCAGGATGTCGTTTCTTCCGGGTCGGCGGGTGTATCAAACACGGTAAAGTCCGTGTAATCCATGTGATTGAGAGCACCAATGCTGAATACACCCGCGTTATAGCCCTCGGCGCGCTTGCCGTAGAAGCTGATATCATCATTAAGTTGGTAGCCCACAATCAGGTCAGTGGTAAACTCACTCCAGTCATCCTTTGCGGTGTGCGGCCCATCGAGGCGTGGGTCTTCGTCCAGCAGGGTAACTTCCTTATCGTCCTGTGTATAACGCAGGCCCAGAGTGACATCCCATTGCTCGTTGATATAATACTTCATCTGGCCGTAGACCGCTTTGGACTCGCTCTCCATGCTGTACCAGGTTCCCGCAGCAGCACCCAGGCCACCCAGTAAGACAGGCGTACCGGGCACATAGAACATGGCATTCCAGGGGTTAATCTCTTTACCTTTTTCCTCGAAATAGAACAGTCCCGCTACATAATCCAACTTGTCGTTAAGAGCCGAGCCAATAAACTGGAACTCCTGGGAAAACTGGTCCTGCTCCTTGGTATTGGCTGCGTGAAACATGGGGGTGGCCACACCGTCATCCGTTTGCCACGCGCCGCCATCCAGGTCATTGCTAGACAAGCTTGATTCGTAGTCGCGGTATGAGGTGATGGATTTGATCTGCATCACATCGATGTCCCACTGCAGCGTCAGGTTGTGTCCCGTCACTTCTGTTTTTTCCTTACTGTTGCCATCCAGGTCGAATCGCTCTACCCGCTTTTTGGGCTCAACAATAGACAGCATTTGCACCAGGGGATTATAGCCGCCACTAAATACTGCAGTTTGCAGATTATAGGAACCTATAATACCGGGGTCGGTAGCACCGGGGCCTACGTGGGTAATTTGCAGAGGCATGGGAACAGCTTCGATATCGCTGTTGTCGTAGCTATAATCTGCCATGAAATTGTCACCGGCTTCCCAGCGCAGGGCGATACGGTAGGCATCGGTGTCCTCGCTGCCCAGGTCTTTCTCACCCGCAGGGTTCCTGTTGGTAGCCCAGCCGTCATAGTCCTTGATCATATAGGACACCTTGGCACTGAAACCAGCAGCCGTGGGGGTATCAACCGATGTCTGCGAGCGAAATTCGCCAAAGCTGCCAAAGGTCAGGGCCTGTTTGAAAGCGAACTCACCAGCGGGCTTCTTGGTAATGATGTTGATTGCGCCACCGGTTGTATTTTTGCCCCACAGGGTTCCCTGGGGTCCGCGCAAAATCTCAACTCGCTCGATGTCAACAATATCGAACACCGCACCGGCATTTCGCGCAATGTAGGCACCGTCTATATACATACCCACCTTGGGATCGATGGTGAGAGACGGCTCACCGGTACTGACCCCGCGAATACTGGTACGGATATTTCCCGCGCTGCCGAAGGTGGGGACGATAGTCACATTGGGCGCATACTCACCGATATCAGTTGCATTAGAGGCGCCTATTGCCTCTAGGGAATCCGAAGTGAACGCTGTAATTGCGATGGGCGTGTCCTGCAGAGAGGAGGACACCTTTTGTGCCGTTACCACAATTTCATCTAATTGGCCCCAGGCCGGGCTTGTCGTCAGAGCCAGGGCCATGAAAGCCGGACTCGCTACTACTGTCGCCTTCGCAACAGCCTTTACCAACACGTTCATTTTACTCATAGGACTCTCCCGTTCTTATGCTCTAAATTGGAGTATTGATATTTTACTTCGCAATAGTACTCCGAAATGGAGTATAGTCAAGTCATGCCATCTACCAAACTCCCAAAGCTCACAGCAACCTCCTACGCCCTGCTCGGGCTACTGGCACGCAAACCCCAGTCAGCCTACGAGCTCAATACTCAGATGCAATACAGCGCGATTCGCGTGTACTGGCCCCGAGTGGAAAGCCATGTATACACGGAGCCTAAGAAGCTCCTGCACCACGAACTGGTCAGTGAAAAGAAAGAAAAGCTGAATGGCCGCAATCGCACGGTCTACACCATAACGGCCAAGGGAACAATGATCTTAAGGCAGTGGCTGAGTAACGATGACGAGGTAGAATTGCGTATGCAGGCCGAGTTTATGCTGAAGCTGGTTCTGGCGAACTCGGGAGACGCAGCAAACGCACGTCAGACACTGGAAAAATCTCTGCTCAGTACACACAACGACCTGGAGCTTGCCATTGAAGGTATCCAGAGAATCCTATCTGGCGATGAGATGGATCTGGACGGGGTCCCCTACAATGGCATCGTCATCAACCTGATGGCAGATATATTGATCGCCCGCTATCGCTGGGGGCATTACGCCCTCGACTCCACTCAAAATCTGGACGACCAGACATCTACACAGGACAAAATAAAGCTCGCCCGGTCAGCCTATGCCGATGCGCTGGCAAAAATGGAAGAAGCCCTTAAGTATTTGGGTTAAAATCCGCCGCATGAAAAAACTACTGCTTGTACTGTGCATCATCACACTGCTCCCGGCCTGCGTCAGCAGCCCCACAGGGCGCAGTCAACTCATGTTGATTTCTCCAGAATCCGCCATCGTTGAATCTCGCAAGGCCTATTTGAGTACAGTTAGCGAACTGGACCAGCAAAACAAGCTGGTCGATGACCCTCTGCTGATGGACAAAGTGCAAACTATTACAGGACGGCTGGTCACAGAGGCTACCGTGCTCTACCCACAATCAGCTAACTGGGAGTGGAGTGTCGCCATTATTGATGACCCAGAAATGGTTAATGCATGGTGTATGGCAGGCGGACGAATGGCCGTATACACCGGGCTATTCGAAAAACTCAAACTCACCGATGCAGAATTTGCCCAGATTATGGGCCATGAAATATCTCACGCCCTGGCCAATCACACGGCAGAGCGCATGTCGCGGGCCATGGCAACCACACTGGCCGTGGTCGCACTGGGCGTTATGTCCGACCGACCCATAGCAACAATGGGTGCGGCGGGCATGGCGGCTAAGGTCGCACTGGAATTACCCAATAGCCGCACCGCAGAGTCCGAGGCCGACCGCATTGGCATCGAGCTCGCCACCCGGGCGGGATATGACCCGGACGCCGCGGTCACACTATGGCAGAAGATGGGATCGCTGGGAGGATCAAAACCACCTGAATTCCTCAGCACTCACCCGGCACCCGCGAACAGGCAGGCCGCCCTGGCCGCCCTTACCCACGAAATGCGCAAGCTAAACCCCCAGGGCAAGCTGGCCGCAATCCACCCGGTAACCATCATCAAGTAAGCTAAAACCGGGGACAGAGCACAATTAAAAACGGAACGACTTAAAGGGGGGAGCCCCCTTTAAGTCGTTCCGTTTTTAATTGTGCTCTGTCCCCGGTTTTAATACGCCCGGCGAAAACTCACGTCCGCCAGCTCCTTGTCCATGACCCTGCTGAGATAGAGCCGGGATGCGTCCCGCTCCTTGGCACTCAGGGAGAAGTGGCTTTGGAAGAAACTGCTGACAACCACAGCGCTTATCATCTGCTGCCGCAGGGCATTCATGGCTTTGGGCAAAGGGTCGAGTAAGCACAGTTCGTTAAGCGTATTGTGGTCCACCCCCTGTGCCTCGGACCCGATCAGGTCATACCAGGACTCACTCATCCCTTGCCCGATATTTCTTTTGACCACCCAGCAACCTATGGCATCGGGGTTATTCAGCCAACGCAACAGCGATGCTGTCCCGGAAAAAGCAGTGTGAGAGGCATTTGCGAGAGTTACCAGCTGGCTGCCGGTTACCTTCTCCAGAATCGGGGCAGCATTTGAAGCATGGGGAACCAGCGCATCAATATCACCGGACAGCATCATAAAGGGGATATTAACCTGTTCAAAAAATACCGGGGTAAACAATGCCGTGGGGCCTGCTATCGAAAGTGCTGCACCTATTCGAGGGTCGCGCATATCCGGGTGATAGGTGACCAGCTCAGTGGTCAAACCACCCAGGGATATGCCCATCACACCAATACGCAAGCCATCTACCATACCTTCCAGCACGTGCCTTGAAATTTTGCTCTGGGCCAACAGGGTATCAATCAAAAAGCTGACATCGGCGGGCTGGTTCACCACATCTTTGACATTCGGGCCACCCGGAGCCCCCCAGAATGTCAGGGGGTAATTCACTGCCACCACCACATAGCCCAGGCTGGCCAGGTGTTTTGCAAGATAGGCACCGCCGTCTTTGTTGGAGCTAAAACCGTGACTGTAGACAATAAGGGGATAGGGGCCCAACGTATCGCTGGCGGGGTGCCAGACGGTACCCTCCAAACGTCGCGCAGGGTCACCGGGGTAATCGCCGTTAGCCTGGGTGGGTCTACTCTTGTCGATGAAGGTTTCATCGTAGCGCAACACCTCGGCAGGTCCGGGCTTTAGGCGATACGCACTTTCAGATTGCGGGGAAAAAGGCTGTGGCTGCCTGCCATTGACCAGTACCACTGCGACAACAGCCAGCGCCAGAACCATAAACAGGACATATTTCATCAAATCACCCCTGCAGGAGAGTCGTTACCTGGTGTAAAACCGGGGACAGAGCACAATTAATAAAGGGGTTAGACCCCTTTATTAATTGTGCTCTGTCCCCGGTTTTCCCTCGAGCCGACAATTGAGCATTATGACCCAAACAGCTGGTAGTCCGCCAGTTCTGGAATCTCCTCCATAACCCTCTGCTCAAGTTTTTGAACCCTTCTCATGCCCTGGCATAACTCCTTGGCGGCTCCCTCCAGCCCTGCGCCCATAGCCTCCAACTCCTCACCCATGTGATCCATGCGGCTGCCAAAATTTGCCAGGCTGTCGTCAAAATCTGCCTCGGAGGACAGTAAAGTCTTGCCAACTTCAAGAAATACAGCCCCGAGGGAAGCCATGACTGCATCTTCTATTTCTTCATCAAATTCCTCATCAAAGGCTCCGCCGACACTATCAAATGCAGTAACAGAAATTGAATACACACCATTTTCGACGCTGCTACTGTTTTCAAACCTCTCCCGCGCATTGGCCAAGGCCACAGTGGATCTACTCACCGCCTCACTGTCTTCGCCAAAAAGTGCCGTGAACGCGACGTTCAGAGCTTGCTCAGCTACCGTCAGCGCGCTGGACACCAGTGTTATCCACTGGGGCACCAGCACCGCCACCTCTCCTGCATACTCCTCGGCCAAAGCCAGTTGCCCCTCATTCAGTGCAACCGATGCGCCTTTTACGCTAAGCAGGCCGCCTTGGCCAATCTCATAAATTGTCTCGCTCTTGCCGGATACCGTGAGTGCCGTCGAGCTGACCTTTATATTGTAATTCAGGTCGACAGTGCATTCGTCGGCCGCAACCAGCGCAGATAACAGAATACCGAAGATTAGAACTGTGAAATGCTTCATGGCGGACCCCTCGATCATTTCTTTTGGGTGATATACTTTAATATAACACTATATCACAAAATATCAAACGTTAAAAATAATCCCCCGTGGCGATGGATACAATGCCGTGAATGCGACGTTCAGAATTTGCTCAACTACCGTCAACACGCTGGCCATGCGAGCACAATCGCGATAGGGTGTCTCTGTGTTACCCCGTCCGGTTTTGGAGAAGAAGAATGACAATGGGATTAAAAATAGCGTGTGGACTGTTTGCCGCCCTGATGGCGATGTTAGGTGCCCGCTGGTGGTTTACGTTTAATGACATAGCTGCCGAGTGGATGGTGCAAGCCCTTGATGCCACAGGGGTAAATAACCTGCTGGCAGATATGGGTGGCTTGTTCTTCGGCAGTGCCATTATGATTGTCCTGGGACTCAGACGAGGACACTCGTTCTGGCTGCTGGCAGCAGCATTACTGTTGGGAATTGCAGCGGTGGGACGTTTATATGGATTTGCAACCCAGGGTTATGTACCTGAGGTGTTGATATCGGTGGTGGTTGAAGTCCTGAGTTGCGCTCTTCTCGTGGTCACCCACAGGCGAATGTCAGCAGAACAATAATAGATGCTTCCCCGCTATAATTCAGCCAGCACTTCCTCGGTGTGCTGACCCAGGGTGGGAGGGGGTTTTCTATACTCCACCGGCGTGCGAGACAATTTAATGGGGTTACCCACAAGCTGCAAATTGGGGTTGTCGGGATGGGCTAGCTCCACCTGCATCCCCCTGGCCTGAATCTGCGGCTCTGCAAATACCTCTGCAATGGAATTGATCGGCCCAGCCGGAACCTTAACCTCTTCCAGTATTTTCAACCATTCCTCTTTGCCCCGCTCCAGCATAGGCCTTTGCAAAAGGGGAACCAGGATCTCCCTGTTGTGCACCCTGGCCTGGTTGGTGGCGAAGCGCCCATCATTTGCCAACTCCGGACAACCCAGCACCTCCACAAAACGGCCAAACTGGGCATCGTTGCCAACTGCCACAATCAAATGCCCATCGGCGGCGACAAAACTCTGGTAGGGCACGATATTGGGGTGGGCATTACCCAGCCGCGTTGGCACCATACCGCCCACCAGGTAATTACTAGCTTGGTTGGCTAAAGTAGCCGCTGTAACATCCAGTAGAGCGAGATCGACAAACTGGCCCAACCCGGAGCGGTCGCGCTCGGTCAATGCCGCCAAAATACCAATGGTGGCATACAGTCCAGTCATAATATCAGTGAGGGCAACACCCACCTTCTGTGGCCCGGCACCCTCGGCACCATCGGGCTGGCCGGTTACACTCATCAGGCCACCCATGGCCTGCACCAGAAAATCATAACCCGGCCGATCTTTATAGGGGCCATTCTGGCCAAAGCCGGTGATGGAACAATACACAAGCCCTGGATTGCGAGCGCTCAAGGCTTCGTAGCCAATCCCAAACTTTGCCGCGCCCCCCACCTTGAAGTTTTCTAACACCACGTCACATTGATCAGCCAACTTGCGAATGGTCTCCTGCCCTTCAGCAGATTTCATATCGACACAGACCGATTGCTTACCCCGGTTGGTGCACAGGAAATAGGCTGATTCTGCAGTGTCATTACCGTCCCGATCTTTCAGAAAGGGAGGCCCCCAGCTGCGGGTATCATCGCCTACACCGGGGCGCTCAATCTTGATCACCTCCGCGCCCAGGTCGGCAAATATCTGGCTGGCCCAGGGCCCAGCCAATACGCGGGACAGGTCCAGAACCTTGATATGAGACAGTGCCCCCACCCGATAACCCCTTAGAAAGCAGGTATATCGGTCTGGGTGCGCCCCAGGATCAGGGCGTGAATGTCGTGGGTACCCTCGTAGGTATTCACGACTTCCAGATTCACCATGTGGCGCATAACCGGATACTCGTCGGAGATACCGTTAGCGCCCATCATATCCCGCGCCATGCGAGCAATATGCAGTGACTTTCCGCAGGAGTTGCGCTTGATCAGTGAGATCAATTCAGGTGATATCTGCCCAGAATCCATTAAGACACCGGCGCGATGACAGCTCTGCAATGCCAGGCTGATTTCTGTTTGCATATCAGCCAACTTGAGCTGGATAAGCTGATTGGCGGCCAACGGCTTGCCAAACTGCTTGCGCTCCATCACATAATCCAGGGCTGTGTGCCAGCAATTTTCTGCAGCACCCAATGCACCCCAGGCGATGCCATAGCGCGCGTTATTCAAGCAGCCGAAAGGCCCCTTCAGGCCCTCTACATTGGGCATCAACTGCTCCTCGGGAACGAATACTTCATCCATCACAATTTCGCCGGTGATGGAGGCGCGCAGAGCAAGTTTGCCTTCGATCTTGGGCGCACTCAGGCCCTTCATGCCTTTATCGAGAATAAAGCCGCGAATTTTTCCGTCATCTGTCTTTGCCCATACAACAAACACTTCGGCGATGGGGCTGTTGGAAATCCACATTTTTGTCCCGGATAAGCTGTAGCCACCCTCAACGGTTTTCGCACGGGTAACCATGCCACCCGGATCGGAACCGTAGTCGGGTTCCGTGAGGCCAAAGCAACCTATCCACTCACCGGTTGCCAGTTTGGGCAGGTACTTTTCGCGCTGCGCCTCGGTACCGTAAGCGTAGATGGGGTACATCACCAGGGAGGACTGCACACTCAGCATCGAGCGATAACCCGAGTCGACCCGCTCTACTTCACGCGCCACCAGGCCGTAGGAAATATAATCCACACCGGGGCAGCCGTAGCCCTCTATGGTAGACCCTAACAATCCCAGGGCACCCATTTCACGAAACAGCTCAGGGTCGGTCTCCTCTTTGCGAAACGCATCCTGCACCCGCGGCAGCAACTTATCCTGGGCGTACTGCCTGGCGGTGTCGCGCACCATGCGTTGCTCGTCAGTGAGTTGCTGTTCCAGCAGGAAGGGATCCTGCCAATCTATTTTTTGCCAGCTTTTGCCGTTAGCCATGAGAGTCATCCTGTGATGTCAGATTGAAAGGCAGCACGATATCAAAATAAACATCATTAATAAAATATATGTTTTATATCTATTTGATATATAATTTATATTAATAATTTAGCTATCGCTCGACAGGAGAATAAGCCTGGATTTACGCAAACTGGAAATCTTCGTGGCAGTGGCTGAGGCAAAAAGCTTCAGCCAGGCCGCTCTCGCTCTGCATATGGCCCAACCTGCGGTCAGTATAGCGGTACGCAAATTGGAAGAATCCCTGAACACCACCCTGTTTGACCGCAGCGGGCGCAGGGTGGCGCTCACCGCAGAGGGCCATAATCTACTGGGTCGGGCGCAGCACATATTGGCCGAAATGGAAGAACTCACCCGCTCAGTGGACGCCATGAACCATCTGCTGGAGGGCGAACTGAGCATTGCCTGCCCCTCCATGCTAGCCACCTACTTCCTGCCCGACCTGCTCAGTGAATTTCTGACCACCCACCCGGGACTCAAAGCATCCGTGACACAGGCGGGCACAACCCGGGTGGAGCAAATGCTACTGGATGATGAAATCGAGTTGGGCGTTACCAGCTTTCAGGATTCCCCAAACCTTGCAGACCTGGAACTGGTACCCCTGCTCAATGAACAGATGGTGCTCTGTGTCGGTGATCAACACCCCTGGAGTCGGCGACGGCGCATCGATATCACCGACCTGCAGGGCTCCCCCATGGTGGTGTATGAAAGCGGTTATTTTATACGCGCAAAACTGGATCAACTCTGCGCAGAGCGCGACGTACAACCGGACTTTCGTATGCAGTCCAATTTCCTTCCCCTGCTGCTGAAAATGGTCAAGCAGGGCATGGGTAGCACCGTGGGCCTT
This sequence comes from Pseudomonadota bacterium, assembly GCA_030591305.1. The sequence goes on along the minus strand of JAUVBI010000042.1, from coordinate 214 downwards.
AAAATAATGACTGAAGAGGAGCCGGGCGTCGTGGGTATCCCCCTGTCTCCTAAAACAGCCGTCAAAATGGCGCTGGCCAAACGCAGGGGCAGAACCATATCCAGGGCAAACCAGGCATTTATGGACTGGGCAGTAACGCTCCGAAACACCGGAGGAAGACGAACAACATGAACGAACTGCCAGATAGTGAATAAACCGGGGACGTAGCACAGTT
>JAUVBI010000115.1 GCA_030591305.1 Pseudomonadota bacterium | reverse complement strand
TTCTTGCGCTTCCTCGTTTCCACTTCGCCATTGACCAATACATGGCCGTCGGCAATGACAGTCTTTGCCTCGCCACCACTGGCCACCAGACCCTCAAATTTGAGGATTTTGTAGAGTTCAACAGGCTCTTTTGTAATTTCTACTTTTCTCATCTCTGGCATGGTCTTGTCTAAAAGTTCATTGCTGGTTCAACCATACATCAGCCTGTCTCTGGGCGAGGTTCACAAGGTCGCCCTGCGCCAGTGCCACGTCAATGCCATGTAAGCCCCAGCCGGGCGCGCCATCGTTGCCCACGTCGTCTACTCGCGGATCATCGAGGTCGGAATCAATGGTTATAGCAAGATAGCCTTTATTGCCTTGCTCTATGCACTCTCCCTGTATGAGGCCCGGGAGTTTGGCGAAGGGCGTGGTTATCGCGGCATTGAGTGCATCGTCGGTATAGGGCTTTAGTTGCACGGGTGAAAAATAGGCATCCAGGTTGAGCCTGCCGGCACCCAGGTCAACGGGGTGGGTGCAGGAAACCCTTGTGTTCTCTTTAGCTGTTACGCCAAAAAAACCGGTTTCGTCTGTGGGGGGCGCTGTCTCGCGAAAGCTGGAATAGTTAACAAAGCAGCCAATTTCACTGTCAAAGTTGCATGGTGGTGTTGACTGGAAAGTGGCTCCAACATCGTCATCGGCGGGGAGCTCTACCACCAGGCCAATGAGGTGTGCCGTGGCCATGCGCTGGGCCAGGTAAGGCTGTGTTTCTATTTCTTCCTGAATCAGTCGAATCAGGTGGGCTGTCCCCTGAGAGTGGCCTACAAGGATAAAACCACGACCGTTGCCGTTGGCAATAAATTGTTTGAACGCATCAAGCACATCGCCATAGGCCAGGTCAAAGGCGGCCTCTGCGTCAATTTCACCACCGGAGAGAGCCAAGCCCAGGCCCGCCACGGTCACTTGTCGATACGTGGGTACAAACATCTTACAAACCGAGCGATAACGTGCCGCCTGGATATAGGTGACGATGGTTTCGATACCCGGCTCAAGGTCGGAGTTCACAGTTTTGTCTGAACTCACAGTGGGGTAAACGTAGAAGCAATCCAGGGCGGGGTCGTCTACATCCATGTATTGTTCTATTTGCGTACTGCCATCGGGGAAGACAATGGTGGCTGACAGGTCTCTGTTACACACATTGTCGTCGCCCTCAATATCGGGGCGACATAACCAGTTATCAAATTCATCGTACTGGGTGCTTGAATAGCCCTCGAAAGGGTTTGTTGGAGCTGCTACTTCAGGCGCTGGGGTGGGCTCAGTTTGAGTGCGGTCTGAATTACTGCCATCGCTACACCCTATCAGCAGGGCGCTCAACAGAAGGATGACAGACTTGGAAGCGGCTCCGTTAGAGCCGAAGTCCGTGATAAACGCCATAGTTTTTGTCCGGCCCGGATTACTGAAAACATGGTTAGCCTTTACGGGTGTAGGATAACTCGATTCGCCGGGACAGGCCGCCTTGCAGCAGTTCCCGGCGATTGTTTGATTGGCTTAGCCCATACGGTGCAAAGCGCAAATTTTGTTTCCAGAGGGGTCGAGTAAATAGGCGAGGTAAAGTTTACCCAGGCCACCTTCGCGCACGCCGGGAGGTTCTTCACAGTCGGTGCCGCCGTTGGCCAGCCCCGCGGCGTGCCAGGCGTCTGCCGCAGCCGTATCTGCAGCTGCAAAACCAATTGTACAGCCATTACCATGGCAGGCCGCTTCATCATTAATAGGCTTGGTGATGGCAAAAATTCCCGCTTCAGTTATGTAAAAGCAGCGGCCGTTCTCGTCCATAACTCCGGGTCCATGGCCCAGAGCTCCTAAAGCTGCATCGTAAAACGTCTTTGATTCCTGAACGTCATTTGCGCCGACCATAATATGACTGAACATTGTTATTCTCCTGGTTTGTAAAAGTAAATAGCTACTAAGTAACGATCGCCTACCTTACCATTAGAGGAAGGATTTTGGTAAAAACTCTCACGACACTATATGCTTGTTGATATTCATTGAATCAAACAAGCCAGCCAGTGCCCCGAGTTACGTGTGAATACACCGCTATCTGATAACCCCGATCATATACGCCATTTGTGCGCCCGGCTGGATATTGGCAGCCAGCGAGGGGAGTTGTGCCGGGTTTATGGTGGCTTCCATCACAAAATGTGGCGACTGGAGACCCATTGCGGCAGCTATGCCATCAAGCAACTATCCGCAGATAGTGATGTAAATCGCCCTGATATCAACAAGCACTACAATGTGGCAGAAGCCATAGCGGAAGAGTTTGCCGGGCATGGTGTTTCAGCAGTATTCGCGCTTCGTCGGGAGACCCATTATTTACAACTCGTAGGCCAGATTGGCTATCTGGTCTACCCCTGGACCAATGCGCGTGCCATTGGAAAGAATGATATCTCCGAACGACATGCGCATGAAGTGGCCCGCCTCCTGGCCAGAATGCACCGCGCCAATCTTGTCAACCCAGAGTTGGAAGACGCCCCCGTCGATTCTCATTCTGAAGAGAGAGCTATTTTACTGGTGCAAAGGGCTGTCGAATGTAATATTCACAATGCCACCCTACTCAGGGAGTACTTGCCGACCTTCCTGAATATTATTGCAGCCCAGCAAGCAGCTACACACACGTTGGAAAAACATAGAGTGATCAGCCATGGCGACCTGGACCATAAAAATGTGTTGTGGGGGGATTCGGGTAGTCCGATAGTTATCGACTGGGAGTCTGTGCGTAGACTGAACCCTACCCATGAACTTTTACTGGAGGCGCTGGATTGGAGCGGCATCACCTCAACATTTCACCATGGACTGTTTGAAACGTTTATATCATCCTATAGCGAAGCGGGTGGTGAAATTGATGGTATCTCGATTCAGGCTTGTTTTGATTGCATTCTGGGCGACTGGCTCAATTGGTTGTTGTACAACGTGGGCCGCGCAGTTGACCTCGAGGATGAGGAGCAGCACGCTATTGGGACGGAACAGGTCGACTTGTCATTAGCAACCCTGTTGAGGTTGCGTCACTTGATGCCACAGTTGCTCGCCATAGCGCGCAGCGAGTCAGCAAGTCATGTTTGACCTGAGGTTTTGTCACGTAGAGCGCACGCTGGACCAACATTATTTGCTTCGATGGCATGGGTCTCAGGCCCGGCAAAAAGTGGCCGTATATATGGCGGATAGCCCAGATCGTTTTTACGCGGGCGGAAATCTGGGTGCGTCGATACTACACACAACAGAGCAGGAAGCCTTAATTCCAAACCCGGATACTAATGTGCGCCATTATTTTTATCTGGAGACCGAGCAGGGTGAAGGGGCTATATTAGCCGAGCGTCAGTTATCCCTGCAGGGAACACCCAACTTCCGGGATCTTGGCGGATACGAAGCGGGAGATGGTCGTCGGCTGAAATGGGGTAAGCTCTACCGCTCCAGTAAACTGTCCACGCTAACCGATGCGGACATCAGTTACGTCAAAAGACTGGGCCTGACCCTTATCTGTGATTTTAGGCAGCTGATTGAGCAGGAGTTGGAGCCCACTTTGCTGGGGGAAGAGGGTACGCACACCATCGCCAGTTTACCGGTCACCCCCGGTAGCTCAAGCAGTTTCATGGAAAACCTGAATAAAGGTATTATTGCCGTTGATGATTCAGCGGGTTTTATGGAGGACATAAACCGCGATTTCGTTGCCAACCAACTGCCCCAGTACGCGGAAATGTTTCAGCTGTTGCTGGTGGGCGACCAACAATTACTGATTCACTGCGCATCGGGAAAAGACCGCACGGGATTTGGTGCCGCGTTAATACTGGATGTGCTGGGTGTCAGTGAGGAGGCCATCGTGGATGATTACCTGCTCACAAACAACTATTTGCCGCTGGAAAAAGAAATAGAACGCTTGTCCAATGAATTTTCCGACCACGATGGGTCTGCAGTTTCAGAGAAAGTCTTGCGACCGATGCTGGAAGTACGGCCCGAGTATATTCGAGCCTGCTTTGATGAAATTAAAAAGCGCTATAAATCCAGGCAGCACTTTTACGAGTCGGCACTTAACCTGGATAGCGACAAGGTGGCGCACTTGAAGCGCCGGTTTCTTGATTGATCCGGTTGTAGGAAATTTTTGATTTCGGTTTAATCAGGACCCTAGGCAGCAACGTCTTCTGCTTCCTCAGCCACCTCAGCCACCTCAGCTTCTTCAGCCACCTCAGCTTCTTCCAGCTTGGCTTCTAACTCTTTGACTTTGCGTTCCAGTTCAGCATTTTCACTCTTTGCTTTATTCAGGGACTTCTGTAGCAAGTCAGTAGCGGCTGTTTTCTCAGCCAGCTTCCTCTTGTTGGCATCCAGGTTCTTTTTCATTTTGGCGGGGTCAAATTGCTTCAGCGTCTTGATCTCGGCACGCTCTTCGGCGAGATCTTTTTGCAGGGCTTTCAGGCGCGCTTTTTGAGTGGTGATGTCTATCTGCAGATTTTCACAACGTGAATGTAATTCACGATTCAGTTGTTCCGTGCGTTTGTTGCCACTGGCTTCAAGCGACAGGGTTTTGATTTGTTCCAGTTGCTTGGCAATGGTGGCCTTTTGCTCTTCCCTTTCTTTAATACCGCTTTCGATTTCTGCCGATTTGGCATCCAGCTGCGCTTGATACTCGGTTCGGAGTTTGTCTTCGAGTTCCATTACTCGTTCTAGGCTTTTGGTGGTTAGCATGTTGTGTGTCCTGTGTTGGCTTGATTTATTGCAACGCTATTTTGCAGATATTCAACAATGTTTCCCGACTCATACATCCATCGAAGTTGTCCCTGGCCGTTATCAATCCTGAGGCAGGGCACTTTTAAGTCACCGCCACCAGCAAGAAGCTCGTTTTTGGCAGCTTCTGAGCGTTTTACATCCCGAATTTCAATATTCAGTGATTGGCGCTTCATGGTTCTGCGAACCTTCACGCAAAAGGGGCATGCCTTGTATTGGTACAGGGTGAGGGCGCTTGTCTGGCTGTCTATGGCCGCTTGGTCGGCGGGACTGCGCTTTACGCCCCTAGGGGTAGTAAGCCAGTTGACAGACAGAATAAGTGTGCCGAGTATCCAGCGAATAATTGCCATTTTGTTTCCTGAAAAGCTATATAAAACAATAAGATGTATATGTCTGAGGGGGTGTAAATCTTCGACCTGCCAATTACGGGAAGTACTGAGAATGCCGAGCCAGCCCAGAAAGCGGCGGCAGTATAACAGGTTTTGCGGCGTTCTACCGGAATTTTAGCCGATATTGAATGTAAATTGGCACCGAGAATTGGCCCACTTCAACACCAAAAGTGGTTCACTACATTAGTACCGTTAATAGCTCTAATAATCCCGGAGTTTGTTTTCCAGTTCGGTCGCTGTCCAAAAGAATATGTGATTGCTCCAGCTTTTTAAGCTCCATTTAATCTAAGGCGGCATAACCTATCTCTAAACCGTAATTAGAGGTAAATATTATGTCACCAACTGCTGCAAGACCTATAAAGGTCTGGGACCCGGTGATTCGGGTTTTTCACTGGTCGCTTGTCTTTTTCTACGTTCTCGCTTATGCCACGGAAGATGATTGGATGACCATTCATAGCTACGCTGGCTACAGTATTGCCGCGTTAGTGTGTTTCCGCCTGGTCTGGGGTGTCATTGGTACCCGCCATGCCCGATTCTCCGATTTTATTACAACACCATCCAATGTTATTGCCTATCTGAAGCAACTTTCAAAAGGTAATGCCAAGCGCTATATCGGCCACAACCCGGCTGGTGCTGCGATGATCGTAGTATTGCTGGTAGGCCTGTCCATGACGGTGCTTTCAGGCGCCTCCTTGTTCGCCACAGAAGGACACGGCCCATTAGCGGGCACGTTTCTGTCTACCTGGTCAGAGGATGCCCTGGAGGAGGTACATGAGTTCTTCGCTAATTTTACATTGCTGATGATCCTCGTCCATGTGTTTGGTGTTGTTCTCAGCGGTCTGCTACACCGTGAAAACCTGGTGAAGTCGATGATTACTGGTGAAAAACTCAGTGAACCCGATTCGGATAGTAAGGATGACAGCAATAGTTATCCAGAGGCGCAATCATGAAAGCACGTTCTCATACTGTCTACTCAGGCATTGCTGCAATATTACTGAGCTCGTCAGTTTCAGCAGAAATTTCCACTAATGTCACGGAAGTGCTGCTGGGTGAGTATCAGGCAGAGGGGGCAGGGTCATTTTCGGCCAGTGCTGGAGAGGCCTTGTGGCTTCGGGAAGAAAATGGACGGAGCTGTACCAACTGCCACTCAGACTCGCTCAGTACGCAGGGTAGACACCAGCGTACGGGGAAGGTCATTAAACCCATGTCACCCCAAACAAACCCTGTGCGTTTTACAGATCCAAAGAAGGTCAATAAATGGTTTCTGCGAAACTGTAAGTGGACCTTCGGACGTCAATGTACGGCACAGGAGAAGGGAGATACTCTGCTCTGGTTGAGCCAGCAATAGCTTGAAATTATTTACTGTCGAACGCGACACGCGAGGAAAGAAAAATGAATACACAGCTTAATGGGATGCGATGGCTGATAGGAGCTACAATGCTGGGGTCTATCCTGGTATTTGGCATGGGAGGTATTTCGATTGCGGCCAAGGAATCGAGACACTCAGATCAATACGAAGACCATGAGAGCGGCGAAAACGCTTACCGGCCAAAGGCCACCTTTGAGCAGGATGCAGTCTATATCGAGGAATGCGGCGCGTGCCACCTGGCCTATCCTCCAGGCTTATTACCCGCTGAAAGTTGGCGTGATACGATGATGGGCCTGGCAGACCACTTCGGAGAAAATTCAGAACTGGATGCTGAAACTGCTACACATATTGGTGAGTATCTCGATAGAAATGCCCTCCGAAAAGGAAAGCGCTCTAATATGAGCAAAATGTTGAGAAATATTCCGGAGCCCCCCCCTGCGCGAATTACAGAGTTACCCTATTTTGTCCATGAACATGATGAAATATCGAGGCGCATGCTTAAAGATAACCCCGAGGTGCGCTCAATAAGTCAGTGTGGAAGCTGCCACCGAGATGCTGAGAGAGGAGTATTTGATGAGGATCGGATTATTATCCCTGGCTTTGGTCGTTGGGATGACTAATAGCCTTCTGTCTCGTGCCGGTGACAGTGAGGACCTTTCAGACTACGTTCCACAGTGGGTCAGGGATGGTAAGGTCATTCCACTTGACGTATTGATGGAACGACATAAGGTACGCCTTGATGGGCGCTTGCTTGATCTGGAGGTTGAAAGGGAGAATGGGCGGATCATCTACGAGTTGGAGGTATTGCGAGAGGATTCGGTTGTTTACGAGATAAAAATTGACGCGGAGAATGGTCGCTGGATCGAGGAGGAGGTTGAGGATTGAGGCTGCTCTTGGTTGAAGATGATTGTGATCTTGTTGATAGTTTAAAGCCTGCCTTGAAGGATGCCGGGTATACCGTAGAGCATGTAGATAATGGTATAGATGGACAGTTTCTCGGTGAAGAGGAGGATTTTGATGTTGTCATTCTCGACCTTGGTTTGCCCGGGAAACCGGGAATGGAACTGTTGAATCACTGGCGCCGGCTGGGGCTGGACATGCCCATCCTGATACTGACCGCCAGGGATGCCTGGCATGAACGAGTAGATGGGTTAAAAGCGGGCGCGGACGATTATCTTGGCAAACCCTTTCATACACAGGAATTGTTGGCCCGCCTCGAAGCTCTGATTCGGCGGAAATTCGGTCATGCAGATAATCAACTGAGCCATGCCGGTGTCACGCTGAATGTCGATACGCAAACCGTAGTCAATTCTGACAACGAAGAATTTGAGTTAACTGCGATCGAGTATCGACTACTGCATTATTTTATGATGAACCCGGCTAAAGTCATCTCAAAAACCGAACTGAGTGAGCGAGTCTATGAAGAGGAGCAACTCAAAGACAGCAATGTCATCGAAGTGTACATTAACCGGCTGCGTCAGCGGTTGGGCAAGGCTTTCATTGAAACCCGCCGTGGGCAGGGCTACCGCCTGAGAGAGGAGCAGCCTTGTATTCGCTAAAGCGGAAACTGCACCGTAATCTCCTGATTACCGTAACCCTTATAATGCTGACTCTTGGCGTAGTTATCTATCAGGGTATAAAGGACCTGACGCGGGATTACGTCATATCTCGCCTGCAGCATGATGCCGATAGTGTCATAGCCGCGCTGATGCTGGATCAGGATGGGCTATGGCATCTGCCACCCGATAAATTGTCCACCGTCTATAACCGGGTTCGCTCCGGCCACTACTATCTTGTTTCGATTGCCGAACAGACGATAGCGTCTCGCTCCCTATTCGATATCGATATCGAGGTGCCTCAGGTCGCGCAGGGTGGTCGCCACTGTTTCGCAATGAGTGCTCCTAAGCAGGAGCAATGGATGATTTGCCTGCAAAAAATAATGAAGAGTGATAGCGCAATTACGATATGGGTGGCAGAAGATATTTCCCCCCTGAAACAGGCGCAAGTCCAATTTTTGCTCTTCGCTCTGGGGGCGCTTGCTCTTACTATCATTGCGCTGCTATTTTTTCAGTACCGAATACTTCAGCGAGGCTTCAATCAGCTTGAGCGGGTTAGAGAGTCGATCGGACAAATGCACCTGGACGGAACTGGTCTGTCGAGCAACGAACTTCCTATAGAAATACTTCCTCTGGTCACAGAAATAGAGCGCCTCCTGTCACAGCTCAGTACGCGCGTACAGCGTTCACGCAATGCCCTCGGCAATCTGGCCCACGAATTGAAGCGTCCACTGCAGCGCTACAAATCGCAGCTTGAGGCATTGAATCCGAAACAAAAGAGTGAGGGCGACTCCATTTTGCAAGATATCCAAAGTGTTGTTGATCGAGAACTTAAGCGAGCCAGGATAGTCGGTGTCTCTACGCCGGGTCGGCACACTGTTATTGACGATGACCTGCCACATCTTGTTCAGGTAATTGAGACTGTCTACCCAGGTAAGTCAATTGAGATGAAGTATACGAAGAACCTGATTATCCCCCACGACCGAGACGATATTTTAGAACTGCTTGGAAATTTACTGGACAATGCCTGCAAATTTGCCAGGCAGCGTATATCGATAAGCATCGAGTCATGCGACCAGGGTTGGAGGATTTGTATTGAGGACGATGGTGAGGGAGTCTCAGAGCGCGATCTGAATATCATTACCGGTCGTGGAGTGCGTCTAGATGAAAGTACACAGGGCCATGGGTTGGGGCTATCGATTTGCCGAGATATTGTGGAGAGCTACTCTGGGCATATGCAGTTTACAGCCGCAGAGCTGGGTGGCCTCTCTGTCACTGTGTTTCTGCCGGAGGTATTGCCAAGTTACACAGAATTCGGTACATCCTCTCTTTAGGCCAATGCTGTGACAATATGTCACATCCTCACCAGAGTTAGTCCCCTTTATACTACTCCACTTTCAGTACTAGCTGATGAATAGCGTTTAACAACGCCCGTTGACTAGTGCATTTTAATGAGTAAAAAAGGGTATAGAGTAATGCTTTATAAGCAACACGTGCTTGCCGCTTCCATCGCGACACT
>JAUVBI010000046.1 GCA_030591305.1 Pseudomonadota bacterium | reverse complement strand
GGTAAATGTAGCGCGGTGATTACTGACAAGTTTTTTATAACAGATAAAGTCGCTATCGTAACAGGTGCGGGAAAAGGCATAGGGAAGGCCATTGCCCTGGCTTTTGCGGAGGCCGGTGCCGATGTCGTGTGTGCAGCACGCACTATGGCAGATATAGAGCAGACCGCCATGGAAGTTGAAGAACGGGGGCGGCGCGCACTGGCTATCGGCACCGATGTAACCGACAGCCAACAGTTGGCGAACCTGGTGACCCAAACGGTAGAACATTTTGGCAGGCTCGATATCTTAATAAACAATGCCGGAGGCACAGGACCCCGTGCAGCGCTGGAAACCAGCACGGGCTTTTTCAGGCGTGCATTTGAGTTTAATGTTCTCTCGGCTTTTGAACTGACCCAGTTGGCCGTGCCCAGAATGGTAGAAACAGTGGGCGAAGGCACAATTATCAATATTTCCTCGCGCGCCAGCGACATGGTGCAAACAGCATTCGTTGCCTACGGCGCATCCAAGGCAGCCCTGAATATGATGACCAGAAATATGGCCATGGAATTTGCTCCCAAGGTACGGGTTAATGCACTTTCTGTAGGCGGCGTGGCCACAGAGTCTCTGGAAGTGGTTTTAACAAACGATAAGCTTCGAGAAATGTTCATGCGCAATACACCGATGCGACGCGCCGGAGAGCCAGAGGACATTGCAGCCGCCGCGTTGTATCTGGCCTCACCGGCATCGTCCTGGGTGACCGGTAAGATCTTCCAGATTGATGGGGGCGCAGAATCGCCGTCCCTGTCCGTACCGGTTACGCCCCTGTGAGGAAGCTTATCTACCTGTTTTATGCGCTAGCCACGTTTTGCGTGTCCTCGAGTTTCGCGGAAAATAGCTCTGACTCTATAGACGTAGACTCTCTCTATGGCGCTACTAAGTTCGCCCGTTACGTTAACCCGCTCATCGGTACGGCGGGCGAAGGTTACACCTACCCCGGCGCTGTCAGCCCTTGGGGCATGGTGTCAGCGAGCCCTCATACAACTTACACATCACGGTTCGATTACCTGGTGGGCAACACCATAGCACCGGCAGGCTACGCCTTTGGAAAACCACTGATTGACGGTTTTGGCCAAACCCATCTCAGTGGCGTTGCCTGTAATGAACTCGGTGCCCCAGTCATTGCGGTCACATCAGGCGTTCCAAAACCCGGTGACTATGCCAGCCGTTACAGCGCGGAACATGCTCGGGCCGGATACTATTCAGTGTTTCTCGACGATGCCAATACTACAGTGGAAACAACAACCACACAGCGGGCTGCTTTTTATCGCTTTCAATTTCACAATGACAACAAGAATTATATCCTGCTGGATGCGAGTAGAAATTTAAGCTGGATGAACCATGAGGGCTACATTAAACACCTGGGACCCGGAGAATATGGCGGATGGGCGCAGACGGGTAATTTCTGCTATTCCGGAAATGAACAGAAAGTCTATTTCTCAATTGCCACCCTCTCCCCCACGGAGGCATCGGGCACCTGGCAAAACGGCGGTAACAACATCAACGACAAAACGGAGGCCAGCGGAGACGTCGGTGCCTGGTTTGAATTCGACGGCCCAGGAACGGTGACCGTTGCAATAGGCATTTCCTATGTCAGCATGGAAAATGCTCGAGAGAACCGCCGTGTTGAAATTGCTGACAAATCCTTTGACACTGTAGTAGCAGAGAATATACAGAGATGGGAAGCCCAACTGGGAAAAATTCAAATAAACGACCCCGGAAAAAGTAGTCAGAAAACCACGTTCTACACCGCGCTCTATCACAGCCTGTTACACCCAAACATCGTCAGTGATGTAAACGGCGATTATCCACTTTACGAATCTGAAAAAAAGACTAGCGGTAACAACAAGAGCCACCCACGATATGGCTTATTCTCTCTTTGGGACTCCTACCGAAACGTCCACGCCCTGCTCAGTCTTTTCTATCCCGAGCAGCAACAGGACATGCTCTATACACTTGAAGATATGACAGTAAATGCAGGGCACCCACCACGCTGGGAACTCTACGGTTCCGAGACGAGGATCATGGTGGGTGATCCAGCGCAGAGCGTACTGGCCGAGGGAATTGTTAAAGGTTTTAATTTTGAAAATCCGGAAAAATTATTTTCCACCCTGTATTCAAGTGCAGTTGATAGCAGTGGAAGTTGGCGGCCCGGGAATGCCTCCTACCTGGAAAAGGGGTATATCCCGGAAGGTACCGACGATGTATGGGGCTCTGTTTCGACCACACTGGAATACGCCTATCACGATTGGGCATTGGCAAAGCTGGCTGACTACATCGGCGACATGAAAAGTGCAACTGCATTGCGCAAACAGTCACTGGGGTGGCGCGCATTATTTGATACCGAGACCGGGACGGTTCGCCCAAGAACCCCGGACGGGAAATGGCTGGGTAATTTCGACCCCGCGGCCATGGAGGACTCATGGTGGCTAAGCCTGGTGGTTAAGAATCATGGCGGCCCGGGCTTCGTTGAAGGCAATGCCTATCAATACACGTTTATGGTGCCCCACGACACTCAGGGTCTGGTGGAACTCTTTGGTTCAAGTAAAGCCTACGCCGACCAACTGGCCTACATTTTCGATAACAATCACTTTACCCTGTGGAACGAGCCCAATATGGCCTACCCCTATCTGTTAGGCACCGATTCCGGACGCATAACAATGATGCAGCGCGTGCTACAGAAGCAGAGAAGTCATAATTTCTCCAACGCTGCTGCGGGAATTCCCGGCAATGATGATGCCGGTGTGATGTCTGCCTGGTATGTATTTTCCATGCTGGGGTTTTATCCTGCCAACCCGGCCAGCGGCGATTACCTGTTGGGGGTTCCGGGTTTCATGGATATATCCCTGCTATTTCCTGCAACCCTGTCGACCCTGTGGATTACAGCAGACTTTGATGTGGAGGCAGAACAGTGGCGCAGCATTGCTCTGGATGGGGAAAAATTTACGGCGCACAGTGTCTCGCATAAACGGTTACAGCACACCCAGAGCCTGCTATTCTCAATCAAATAAAAAAAACAATAAATACTGGAGTACACACAATGTATATCCCACACAGTAAGCACACAGCAATAAATCGACTACTGGGTATCTCCCTGTTGAGTATGGCAACCGCCATCTCAGCACCGGTCCCGGTCTATGCCCAAGATGTGCTGGAAGAGGTTATAGTCACCGCGCGTAAACGGCTGGAAAGCCTGCAGGAGACACCACTGGCGGTGTCCGCATTCAACGCGTCGATGCTGGAGGAAGCAGGCTTGCGCGACCTGTCAAACCTGAGCCAGATAGTTCCCAATGTGGATGTACAGGAGGGGACGGGCAGCACCGGTGCAGCCAATATCTTTATACGTGGTGTAGGCGCCCGCAATACCGGCGCCAATTTTGATTCCGGTGTTGGTATCTATCTCGATGGTGTCTATCTGTCACGCCCAGACGGCGGCCTGCTGGATAATGTCGATATCCAAAGCGTACAAGTGCTTCGCGGCCCTCAGGGTACGCTGTTCGGCAAAAACACCACTGGCGGCGCCATCATTTATACAACAAACAAACCCTCAGAGGATATGGAGGGTCATGCGGAGATACGAGTAGGCAACTACGATCGCCTGGATGGAAAATTCACAATCAACCTGCCCCTGATTGATGAACGGCTCTATTCCCGCCTGTCGGTGTTTAGCACGTCCCGCGATGGCTACTTCAAGAACCTGGTAGACGGTAAAGGCTACACTGACATCGACAGACAGGGGGCCCAGCTACAATTGCGCTTTCTAGCCAGTGACAACCTCGTTATCGACCTGAATGCCAACTACTCCGAGGTAGACCAACTGTCCCGGGGTGAGAAGTGCCTGCTGGCTACCGGCATTCCAGGTTCCGGCTGGCAGTCTGTTTTACAAGATGACGCAATCATTATTCCATCCACGGGAAAATCCATTCTCGAACACTGTGCCGACTCGGAAGCACTGGATAAAGACAAACGTCTGTCCGACCTGCAACCCAATATCTATCAGGCTGAAACACTGGGTTTCTCAGCCACCATAGACTGGGAAATTAATGACGAGCTGAACTTCACCAGCATTACCTCCTGGCGCAATACCGAAGCGGCCCAGTCGGATGATCTGGACGGTATTGCTATTCCACTCCTTGCGAGAACAAACTTCGGATACGATATTAACGAACCCCGTAACACCGACCAGTTCAGCCAGGAGTTCCAACTCAATGGCACCGCGTTTAACGAGAAGCTCGACTATGTTTTTGGTGCATTTGGTTTTTGGGAGGAGACCGACCAGGGTATAGCCGTTGGTATTCAGGGCCCCTTTTTCAACGTGAGTAATTCACCCAACCTGGCTTTTTACCAGAGCAATGCCACCGAATTGCTCACGGACAATAAAGCCTACGCGGGCTTCGGCCAGGCCGATTGGAATTTTTCTGACAACTGGCGACTCACCATGGGGCTGCGTTATACCTGGGAAGAGCGAAAACTAAGTCGAAATATTTTCACTCCAGACCTCGACACATTGTCCACAGGAGCCCCCATTATTGACCTGAGTTTTATTTCTGCTGGCCTGTATGTTTTTCCCGATGGCCCTTCGAGCTTCAATGCCAATCACGGCCATCTTCCATCCACCCGTGACACAGCGCAAAGACAGGGTGAGATCAGCAATAGCGACTGGACGCCAATGGCCAGTATTCAGTATATGTTCGACGACCTGGGTGTTATCAATTCCGGTGCCGCTTACTTTCGAGTGGCCTCGGGTTTTCTCTCGGGCGGCTTGTCAGAAAGCCTCAATCTGATCACGAATGAAATTCCCGAATATGACCCTGAGGAAGTAACCAACTACGAGTTCGGGCTTAAAATAGATGCCTTTGATAGCTCACTACGGGTTAATACCGCCTTGTTTTTTACCGACTATAAAGACCGACAGCTAACCTCCATACGTGTGAATCCCGATACCGGGCTAATAGCAGGCACCGTCATCAATGCAAAAAAAGCATCGGTTCTTGGCCTGGAGATTGAAACAATCTGGCTACCTATTCCCAATTTTGAAATCACCCTGAACGCCGCTTTTAATGATGGTGACATTGAAGAGTTTGACGACCTCAGGTTGGTAATACCGGGGTCCTTTCCAAACTGTATCAACGTCACTCCTCCCGGCATCGATGCCTGCCCCATCGATCGCTCTGATGAAGACCTGCCACGACTGCCCAAGGAATCCTACTTCCTGGCTTTACAGTACACCTGGAATACAGACATTGGGACTATCACTCCCCGTTTACAGGGTTTTTATCGCACGGGGATGAATAACTGCTTTGATCGTTCCAGTTGCCTGGTAGGCATTTTCCAGGGCGATCAGTATGAATTGAGTGCCAGGCTCACCTGGCTGGCACCAGAACTCGATTGGCGCGTCACTTTATTTAGCAGCAACCTGACAGACAAGCGCTATATCATGGGTGGCACGCCGCTGGTTGATGTAACCCAAACAACAGGCGTACTCTATAACACGCCCAGAACATACGGCGCCGAATTGGCCTATACCTGGTAAAACTTCAAGGTGTATACCAGATAGGCGAGGTATAGGCGCGCTCTTGTAGGGTGGCAGGGCCCTCTTCCGGCAGCTCTATTTGCAGCGCAATACTGTCCAGCAGAGAATGCCGGGGCGTGGGTATTTGCAGAACGCGCACGTAGTAAAAAGCACGTTGCGCCGGATTAAAGTCTGGGTCTGCCCATAGTACTGCCAGGCTTGGCTCTCCAATGCTGTTATTCCACTGACCCGTTTTCAGGTCGACGGTGTTACCAACCGCTGCAATTTTCCCATTGCCATCCATACTCCGATCACCCGACCAGGCCGCGTTGTAAACCTGTTCATGCTGCTCTCCAGCGGCATCCACCCAACCCTTGACCACCTGAATGCGATCGAGGTTCGCACTCTTGGGATCCATTTCCGCACGAATAAGCATTTGCGGCACAGCACCCTCAACTGCGGCAGTAAGTGAGCCACCCATTGGCACGCCCTGGGCATAGCCCAAGGCTGCAAAATCGCTAGCTTCAAGAGCCGTATTATCAAAGCCCCACCCGCCAAAGACCCGTACTTTCAATCGCGTGCCGGTAGTGGCATAGGTCTCTTTACGCTGGAAGGCAGCAAATATCTCATCCCGAGTATTTTTCTTAGACCAAACCGCCGCCAGGCCGGATGCCGACATACTCCAGCCTGTTACTCGCCCGCCACCGAGTTTATCTTTGCTGCGTTTTGTCTCCGGCGTGGAATCGCGGGCAAACTTACCCCAGAAGTTATCTTCCTCTGCCGAGGCCAGGCCAGAATGAGAATCGGTGGAGCCTATAAGGCCAAATTGATAGGGATTAACGCCCGTTTTTTGTTCCAGCGTCAAACCTGTTTTCAGGGCGCCGCGAATATAGTCAGCAGCGGTGGGTTTGTATTCCTGAAGATCCTGTTGGATATAGTGGGCATAGGTTTCAAAGTCGGCAAACTCATCATCCGGTGACACCACAGGGTGGGTTTCCGAGTCGCCCTTAATTTGTGTTGCCTCAGAAACCGGCTCCCAGTGCATGCGCCGCTTTGCATATTCTGCGGTAATAGGCTCACCCTTGAGCGTGGTCTCTGCGTACATATAGCCCTTGGAAATATTCGAGTTGTGTGGCATCGCCACAAAACGGGCACCGGTTCTCTCCTGGGTGGTTTCCAGGAAGGTCCACAGATCCTCTGGATACTGGCTCTGGTCAGAACCATAGGGCACAAACTGCTTGGCGATGTCACCGGAATCCGGGGTAAACACAATGCGGTGCAGGTTCGCCCCAACGGGAATAGAACTCCACTCCCAGCCGATCAATGTGGTAAACGTACCCGGTTGGTTATGGCGCTCTGCGGCATCAACTATTTCATGCCAGGCAGTTGTCTCAATCGACAGGGTGTCGCCAAGAATGCCTATCGCAAGCTCGTTAAGTGGATCCTGGACCGGGTCACCACCGGTATTTTCTCCTTTTTTCGGAAGTATGGAGTTAAAAATTTCAGTACCGCCCTCGCCCGAAATTGCACGGTTCAACATGAATACTGCAAACCAGCGCTTTATATTGCCCCATATGCCTAGATCTTCCAGCACTGCCGTATCGTTATTCATCGCCCGGATGACACCCATCAATTCGGCGTGATCTGATACCACCAGAAAATCCAGGGGCGTACCAATCTGTACCCGGGTACGGTTAAAAGCGTGAACCACTGGCATGCCCCTGGCCCAGCGATAGGCCGTGTCCGGGTCTACCGTCTGATTTTTGTTGAGATAGGCATCAAAGGAATAGGATGTGTGCAGGTGGGTATCACCAAACAGCAGCTGACTCGGTTCCTGTGCATATGCGGAACTGGCAGCCAGGGTAAACAACGCGCCTGATACTATCGACTGGTATCCTTTCATTCTCGCTCCTATCTCTCATTGTTTTTGCTCAGCCATGCGGATATTCTCAGTCTGGGTGCGCAAATTAGAAAGGAGTAAGTCTACACCCAAAACAGGGTTTGGACTGACATTTATCGCAGTTTAAACGAGGCCGGAATCTCCGTGGCATTCCCACAGCGAGATGTTCACCTGGATACCCGTGCGCCGCTGGATATCAGGCTGATCGACAGGCCGGCCACGTAAGCTACGCCTGCACATGAGCATTACTACAGTCGCTTAGCTGACCCTTGCAAGTTGATCCAGCAGTGTACGCCCCGTGGAAAGGTCTGGGTTATTGGCCGCTGAGTTGAAGCAACTGAGCACAGGCTCCAATATTTCCCGGGCTTTTACCTCCTTACCCTGCTTCAACAAATAGCTGACATAGCTATTGGCAATGCGCAGTTCTACCGAGCGAGCACCCTGGCTGCGAGCCTGGGCCAGGCCGTCACAAAATAGTTTCTCGGCACTGTCAGAGTTGTTCTCCAGACAGCAAAGCTGGGCCTGCAATTGCAACAATTCACCCCTGTATACTGTTTCTTCTGTGGTTTTTATCAAAGCCTCAACATCGCTCAAATACTGGCGAGCTTCTGCCAGTCGACCGGCAGATAGAAGTTCCTCGGCAATACGGCAGTAAAAAAACGGAATAAACATGGCCACCCCATGTTTTCGCGCCGCGGCCACCCCATCGACCAACTCCGCCAGTTTCTCCTCAAAATTATCATCATTCATGGTTGCCCATGCAGCCATGGCACCACCCAGTGTTGGCCAGGCCCCAATGGGATTTTCATTGGCGATTGCCATCATTTCACCAACATATTCCAAGACCAATGCCCGATCGCGATTCAAAAAAGCTACCAGGGCACAAAAGTGCAGAGAAATAGCGTGGGAATGCAAGTGCTCCATCTCTCGCGCCTCAGATAGTGCGTTCGCTGCGCTCACAGAAGCCTCCTCTACATGCCCAAGCAACCACAGCACCTCACTGAGAAAACAGTGGCCGGCAACTCGCAGGTCTACACCGTAGACCGCTTGCAGTTCTCGGTGACGCTCGGGCTCATAATTATCAATGAGAATATTGAGTTCGCTCTTCGCCCTGTCGAGCTCGCCAAGGCACATATGCGTTGCCCCCAACATTCGATAGCGGGCGTATTTTGCAATTTCATCATTCTGCTGCTCCGCTAAATCAGAAAACTGGTAGGCGATGCGGCACGCATCCTTCATCATCCCGACAGTCAATTTAAAACCCCATTGGCTGAACAGTAGCGAATAAATATCCGGCGAATACCCGACTCGCTTACTGATGCTTAACGCGTCATTGATACAGCGCTCCAGGTCTCTGCTGGTATAGCCTTTTTCAACGATAAGCGGCATTGCCATGCCGACCAACAAACCAAGCTCCAACTCATCCCTGTGTTCGCCTGAGGGCAATTGCGACACCAGACGCAATCCCTGTTGAAAATGCGCTATAGCCTCTGCATTTGCCGATGTGGCTGCGGATTGGTTTGCAGCTCGTCGCCAATAGTCAATTGCCAGAGTGGTTTCTCCGGAGCGTGTGAGGTGCAGGGCAACCAGCTCAGGTTCTCTCTGCCGGACACTCTCATCAAATACATCCAGTGCCAGCCTTTTGTGATAGCCCTTTCTTTGATCATTTAACAGCCCGTGGTAAGCCACATCCTGAACCAGTGCATGGAAAAAACGAAAAACCCGGCCAGAAGTCGACTGCAACTCCTCTACGAGACCCGCTGCAATGGCTGCAGCCATTGCAGCCAACAATGCGGAATCATCCATACTGGCCAGAGCCTGGAGTTGAGGTAATTCGAAATTCCTACCGATGACAGACGCAATCTGAATCACCGACTTGGCGTCTCCCAGGTTATCCAGCCTAGCCGCCAGTGACGCCTCCACAGACTCGGGAAGCTCAAACGCCTCCCCCGTCGAGTCAAATTCAAGGGCCGTCCGTGCTATTTCCTCAGCAAACAAGGGCACACCATCGGCGCGCCTGACAATATCGGCAATGTAATCTTCAGAGAGTTGACCTGCGGGGTCAACTCCTCGTGTGAGTTGTTCAATATTGTTCTCACTGAGGCGAGGCAACAATATCTCTACAACGTTGGCAGAATCACCCCGCTTTAAGTCGCAGGCTTTACGGGATGTGATAAGAAGCAATAGCGAGTTAGCTTCTGTTTTTTCTATCAGGTATTCAAGTAGCAGTCGACTGGAGGGATCCAGCCAATGCGCATCTTCCACTATATATATGAGAGCACCACCACCTGCCCTGTACAAGGCATTGTCCATTAATGCCCTTACAGTGGCTGCGCGACGCTCTCGTGCCGTGAGTTTGAAGCTATTGCATGTGTTTTCAGTCGAGACAGAAAATAGCTTGCTGATCAGCGCTACCGATTGAGTGTTTCTCACGGTATCAGGGTGAAATACGCCTTTGATCTTCTCAACTATGTCTGCGTCATTGTCCCGCAAGATATCGATGCCAGCGTCCTGGGCAACCTGTTGTATGACAGGGTAGAATGCACTGTTGCAGTGGTGCGACGAGCATTGATACTGCTGAATCATTGTACTTTCAAGAATATGGGCTTCACAAAACTGCTTCACCAGTCTCGACTTTCCAATGCCGGGGTCACCGCGCAGAAAGATCACAGATCCTTGACCGGACTGCGCCCTCGCCCAAGCTTCGCGCATTAAATCCAGCTGTTCACTACGCCCGACAAAAATAGAACCACCGCCACCACGTGATTCGAAGCGATCGAGAAAGGCACGCTCTTTAATAACCGCA
Source organism: Pseudomonadota bacterium (assembly GCA_030591305.1). The sequence continues at coordinate 5,453 of JAUVBI010000046.1, read as the reverse complement.
CAGACGCTAACGGGCTGCTCAAAGCCCTTCAGTACAGCATCTTCCAGATTATCGATGATAAATCGACTCCCTATGGCACGCCGGGTGGCAGAATCAATAACAATTTGATCGATGTCAGCGAGGGATTGTAACCGTGCAGCAAGGTTTGGTGTTTCACCAAAAGCACTATCGAGGTCCCGCTGTCCACCAACAACAACACGGCCCGTCGCAATACCAATACGACACTGCGCACTGACCTCTGTTTCAAATTTGAGTTCGCCAACAATTCGAATAGCTTCCAACCCGGCTCGCACCGCCTGGGACGCCTGGTCTTCATCGGCATGAGGCCAGCCAAAATAAGCGAGCACACCGTCCCCCAGGAAGCGGACAACAAAGCCGCCATGCCTGTTAACCGCTGATACCACAGCATCTTGATAGAGTTTCATCTCACTGCGAAATTCTTCGGGATCGATAGCTCTGGAGCGTTCGGTTGACCCAACCATGTCACAGAATAGTACGGAGAGAAGCCGTCGCTGCACGCTGTTACGGGCCTTGTCTACCGTGAGCAGACGTATCTCTCTCAGAATGACTTTTCGATCTACAAGCCGGGACACGCCAATTTCGTGGAGATCCTGGCTGGTCAGTTCTGGCAGGAGATCAAAATCAATACCGTTGTCGACAAAAGTATCGGTGAACTGCGACATGCCAATTCGGCCAAGCCAACTAGATATATCCAGCTTCTCAAAACTAAGCATGGTCGGAAACCCTGGCAAACTCAATGTGGTAGTGCAGCAGGCCCTTTTCGCGAAAGTCACCTGCAACCGACAGGAAAAAATATTCGAACATGAGACGCATCGACTCTGAGTACTTCGAACTCAGGCTTGGCCAGGCCTCCATGAAATTTTTGTGCCACTGTCGCAATGTAAGCACATAATCATCACCAAATTCATCCACACCAACCCGATGAAAAAACCCCTCTATAGAATCATCAATTTGCTCCAGCGATGGGATCAGCCCACCCGGAAAAATGTATTTGTTAGTCCAGGGCTCACACCGGGTCTTTGACTCTATAGCGCCCACTGTCTCCATTACCATTTTTCCACCGGGCTCCAGAAGCCCATACATTTTCTGCATAAACTGGCGATAGTTCTTATGCCCGACATGGGTAAACATGGCGACCACAGCAATTTTGTTATAGCGGCCAGACATGTCTCGGTAATCACTTTTGACAATATCGACATTGGCATTGAGGCAATGCTCTTTCGCGTGACTGATTTGCTCCTCAGATATATTAATACTGGTAACGTGACAGTGGTATTGCGTGGCTGCAAATTTTGCGAACTCTCCCCAACCTCCCCCAACGTCCAACAGCCTGTCTCCTGCCTTCAAATCCAGCAATTCGCAAAGTCGATGCATTTTTGCCAGCTGTGCCTCCTCCAGGGTTTCGGCATTTTTATAGTAACCGCAGCTATAATTTTTATATCTACCCAGAAATGTAAAAAATAGATCATTGCCGAGATTATAATGATGCTCGGCATTTGCCTTTGATTTTTTTGTTGTTTGCCGATTGACAAACCGGTCGAGCAGCTTAGAAAAAAGCTGCATTGGAAAGTACCTGGACCGGCCCTCCAGCCCGCCGGAAATCAGGCGGGAAATCAAGCCTTCCAGGTCATCTGTTGTCCAGTATTGCTGCATATAACTCTCGCCCAGCCCCAGAGAACCATGCACTAATACCTGACGATAAAAGCGGTTATCTTTAACTGAAATATCCCATGGCTGCTTGCCGTTTATTTTTATTCCCGCACTGTAAAATACTTTCTCTATACTGCGGCGCAAAATACGCAATAGAGCTCCCTTTATATTTATCTATATTTATATAGTAATAGAGAATAACACCCTGTGGGCAGGCATCCAACATTGACCAGTATTGGTGTGGGGCCAATCATACAGGCGAATCACTAACTCGCTGATAAATCTATTAATTTTAAACATGACCTGATCAATTTTCGGTGCCAAGGGTGGCAACTCTTAGGCGCCAATCCACAAGCTGGGCTAGATCCGGCGGAATATGGCACACACTCGCTGCGCCGAACCAAGGTTACACTCATATACAGAAGAACGAAAAATTTGAGAGCGGTGCAATTGCTACTTGGGCACACTAAGCTGGAGAGTACAGTCCGATATCTGGGTATCGAAGTGGAAGATGCTCTTACGATTTCTGAGCAAACTGATATCTAGCATGTGACTTTGCATTTGTTGTTTTTCAAAATTGGCAAAATTTTGGAAGAGGTTGTATGCTCTGGCAGTCCGTACCTTACACATTGCGGACATAAAGAATCAGCCGATTTCAGCTATTTGGGAGGCCGCAGCCATTAGGAGACCTTAGCTTCTTCGATTTCCGAGCAAGAAAAAGCCCGCTCAGTTGCGGGCTCATCCAATGGTGCTGGAGATCTATTTCCTGCGTCGATGATACATACCCAAGAGGCCAATCATGCCAGAGAGGATACCTATGCTCCAGATGCTCATTGTAGGCACGGGTTTTGGGGGCTCCGAAGGTTCTGCGGCGACGATATCCAGATTGATATTGTCAAATCCGGTGTCCCATGGAAAATCCTCTTCTCTATTTCCGATTCTCAGACGCAAGGTATTTCCTGCCTGAGAATCGAGAAAACTTGCGAGCGCGGCAGCGTCCGCAAATGTGTTGGAAACCAATGCAGTGGACAAGCCAACCGGGGCACCGTCAGTTGGTGCAAAGAAACTAAATAGCACTGCGCCAGTAAACACATCATCCGCTGGCGAGAGAATGTCTATGCGCGTGCCATTATCGCCGCCGAAAGGGTTATTGGTAAATGTTGTAAAAGAGTCAGAAGTCAGCGGCGTATCATTATTCGCATAATAGTCAAAGCTGAAACTTGCTGAACCGGCACCAGTGGCTGGCACAACAAAGTCTTGGTAGACAACACGAGAGGCTGGGCCGCCGCTATTCCCGTTGTTTGTAAGTTGATCGGAGCCACTTGGGTCCTCAATGGTCCAGGTAACGGATGCGTCATCACCATCTCCACTATTTTGTGTTGTCCAACCGGTAAGGCCGCCGGAAAAGTCACCATTAGTAAGTACCGGGACAGCACCTGCCTCAAGGTGAGTTAACAGAAGTATGACGGATGTAGATAAGAAAAATAAACGCTTCATTTAGGAGGGCCCCTTTATATTTAATTTTCAGGAACTATACCCTTCATTTTGCATTCTTACCATGTGAATTGGGCACAAAACAGATCCTCTAACGTCTGAAAATTGGTTTTTTGGGCCCACTTTGAGCTAGCAGACCCTCAGATAGTATCAGTAGTTTTATTCAGAGCTAAACTCGGGGTGTTAAATTGCATCCAATATTGATCCGGGGAGGGTGCGGCCAAAAACTTGGACTTAATTGGAGTAAGTCCTATGTATTCGTATGATGATCGTATTAGAGCAGTAAAACTCTACATTCAATTAGGTAAGCGCGCCGCTACTGCTATTCGCTTGCTTGGATATCCATCAAAAAAATATCTGCGTCAGTGGTACTTGATATACCAAGAAACAGGCGATTTACCTAGGGGCTATAATCGCCCTCCGAAGTATACAATGGCACAAAAGCAAAAAGCGATTGAGCATTATGTTAACCATGGTGAATGTTTTGCTTACACACAAAGAGTTTTGGGTTACCCATGTGCTCATGTTTTTGGTGATTGGCTAAAGGCGCTTCAACCAGATTTAGTGCGAAAACAAAAATACAACAATCGCGCACAAGCAAAGCCTGCAATTGCATATGATACAAAGAAGAAGGCAGTCATGGCATTATGCTTGCGACAGACATCCGCGGCATCTATTGCTACCGAGTTTGGCGTGTCTAGAGAAATATTGTATAAGTGGAAAGCACAATTCTTATCCAGGGAGTACACAATCGACATGCCCAAAAAGAAGAACCCTCATGAAAGTGAAGATCATAATAAAATGCAGAAGCAAGTTGAGGACCTGCAACAACGTATGTACCAACTACAGCTTGAGCATGATATTTTGAAGAAGGCAAATGAACTGCTAAAAAAAGACCAAGGCGTCAGTCACGAGATTCTGACAAATAGAGAAAAAACAAACCTGATTGACGCCTTACTCGATACCTATCGTCTCAAAGAGCTACTTTACGCAGTAGGCATGCCCAAGAGTTCCTACTTTTACCACAAAGCTCGCATGAAGCTACCAGACAAATATGCGGAGGGTCGAGTCCGTATAAAGGAAATATTTAATTCAAACTGGCAATGCTATGGTTATCGACGCATTCGTGTGGAATTGCGGAAATCTGGGCTACATATTGCTGAGAAAGTCATAAGACGTCTTATGAAAGAGGGAAGTCTGGTTGCTCATAGCAGCTGTAAGCGGCGCCGCTATAACTCGTATTATGGTGAAATCAGTCCTCCCGTTGACAATATAATTGAACGTAACTTTCGAGCAAATGCGCCAAACAAGAAATGGCTTACTGACATATCTGAATTTCGTATCTCCGCAGGAAAAGTGTATTTATCGCCGATAATTGATTGTTTTGACGGGTTAGTTGTCAGTTGGAAAGTTGGGACGCGCCCTAACGCACGACTCGTAAACGGCATGTTAGATGATGCTATCGGTTCTCTTCATTCTAAAGAATACCCTGTAGTTCATTCAGATAGAGGGGCACATTATCGGTGGCCTGGCTGGATTATTAGAATGCGTGATGCTCAATTGACGCGTTCGATGTCACGTAAAGGTTGTTCGCCGGATAACGCAGCCTGTGAAGGTTTCTTCGGTCGCCTTAAAACTGAGTTTTTTTACCCCAGAGATTGGAGTAAATTTACAGTAGAAGAATTTATGACCGAAATGGACAGATATATTCGGTGGTATAATCAAAAGCGTATAAAGCTGTCATTGGGCTCTAGAAGCCCATCAGAATTTCGATTAAGTTTGGGGTATCTAACATAAATCGGTCCAAGATTATGGCCGCACCCTCGGGATTTACATGCGCTTACGTTTAATCATAGCAAAACATGGCTGTCGATAGCCAAGGCGGCTCTGGGTTTCTGAATCTCGGCGGGGAAGCGAGTGACCGCCTTGTGTAAGGTGCGGACTGCCACATAGCCTAACCTATCTGTTCCCATCCGCCAAATGCGAGAACAGCTATGAATACATCAACATCACCTTCCCCCGGTATCCTGCCCTGGAATAAAGACAAGCTCGTTGGCCAAAAACCTCCACTCAAGCTTAAGGAAGTCTGGGCTATAAGAATTCGACTCCAATTGGCCTCCAGCCTCAGAAATCTAGCCTTGTTCAACATCGGTGTTTGTCAACAAAGTTGTCGCGTCCATTGATCATGCGGCTTTAGATTCCTGCTCTTTTGCCGCCTGATGTTCTTTGGGTGGATTCAGCCAAACTTCCTCCACCGGATTCCAGTTTCTTGTTTCGCCAGACCAGCG
>JAUVBI010000016.1 GCA_030591305.1 Pseudomonadota bacterium | reverse complement strand
TCTGAGGCCATGGATGGCCGAGGCCGAGCGCCGCATGGATGCGTCTTTTCGCGTGTCCCACAAGGGGTAACCTGCCCCCGGCCTTTACGGGAACTTCCCACAAACCCTATTACTTTTTGTCCTCTCGAAGTCGCATCTCTGCGCTACGGGCGTGGGCCGTCAAGCCTTCACCGCGCGCCAGCACTGAGGCGACCTGACCCAGCTCCTGCACGCCCTGCTCACTGCACATAATCAGCGAGCTGCGCTTCTGGAAGTCGTACACGCCCAGCGGTGATGAAAAACGGGCGGTGCCCGATGTGGGTAATACGTGGTTGGGGCCTGCGCAATAGTCTCCCAGCACCTCGGCTGTGTAGGCACCCATAAAGATGGCGCCGGCGTGCTCCACCAGTGGCAGCAGGGCCTCCGGGTCAGCGACAGACAACTCCAGATGTTCCGGTGCCAACTGATTGCTGATGGACACGGCATCTTCCAGATCGCGGGTCTTTATCATCGCTCCACGGTTTGCCAGCGATACGCGGATAATGTCGGCTCTTTCCATGTCAGGCAGCAGGCGCTCAATGCTGGCCCAAACCCTGTCCAGGTAGCCCGAATCGGGGCATAACAATATTGCCTGGGAATTTTCATCGTGTTCACACTGAGAGAAAAGGTCCATGGCAACCCAGTCCGGGTCGGTTGTACCATCGCAAATAATGAGAATTTCCGAGGGGCCCGCTATCATGTCGATGCCCACTTTACCAAATACCTGGCGTTTCGCCGTGGCCACATAAATATTGCCCGGCCCGACTATTTTGTCGACCGCTGGTATGGTCTGAGTGCCGTAGGCCAGGGCAGCTATCGCCTGCGCTCCACCCACGCTAAACACCTTGTCTACACCGGCAATTTCTGCAGCGGCCAGTATCATTTCGTTCAAAACCCCGTTCGGGGCTGGAACGACCATTATAATTTCTTCTACTCCCGCCACCTTGGCCGGCAGGGCATTCATCAGCACCGAGGAGGGATAACTGGCCTTGCCGTTAGGCACATAAATACCGGCACGCTTTATGGCGCTGATTTTTTGCCCCAGCAGGTTGCCGCCGGCATCCCGATATTGCCAGCTTTCCTGTTTTTGATGCTCGTGGTAGCTGCGCACCCGGTCCGCTGCGCTGTACAGGGCGTTGCGCTGCGGCTGCTCCAAGTCGGCCAGGGCTTTCTCCATTCGCGCTTTTGGGACGTGTAACTCGGCTGCGGAATCGACCGTCATGCGGTCAAACTTTTCGGTGTATTCAATAACGGCGTCATCACCCCTGGCGATAACATCGGCAATAATAGACGCAACCGTTTCGTTCACACCCCGGTCCAGCGCTTCTTCCCAGGTGGTGAGGCTTTTCAGTTGGCCAGAAAAATCTGTGGCTGTTGAATCTAGTCGTTGCATGAGCACTCCGAAGGCTTAACTACCGTTTACAACGTCGGTCAGTCTTTCGATAACGCCCTGTATGATGTCATAGCGTGAGCGCATTGCCGCCTTGTTGACGATGAGGCGTGAGCTGATACTGGCAATTTCCTCCAGTGGCTCCATACCGTTAGCCCGCAGGGTGTTGCCGGTGTCCACGATATCGACAATCAGGTCTGCCAGGTTCATCAGAGGTGCCAGCTCCATGGCGCCATACAGTTTGATAACATCGGCATGCACGCCCTGCTCGGCAAAATAGCGGCGGGTGATATTGGCGAACTTGGAAGCCACACGGATACGGGCTCCCCCGCCCTGCCAGCCCACAGGCCCCGCCGTCATCAGGCGACAGCGGGCAATACCCAGGTCCAGGGGCTCATATAGGCCCTCCGCCCCATGTTCCAGCAACACGTCTTTCCCGACCACACCGATATCTGCAGCCCCGTGCCGCACATAGGTGGGTACGTCGGTACCGCGGATAATGATCATGCGAATATCCGGCTGGCTTGTTTCAAAAATCAGCTTCCGGCTACTGTGCACATCCTCAAGTGGCTCGATTCCCGCCTGGGCAAGCATGGGGAGGGTCTCTTTTAAAATTCGCCCTTTGGTGAGTGCAATCGTCAGTGGTGTGTTCATTACAAGCTATTCCGTTATCGTGGGTCAGTCGGGCAAGCGCCGAATATCTGCTCCCAGCTGCTGCAGCTTTTCTTCAATGGTCTCGTAGCCTCTATCGATATGGTAAATACGGTGAATATGAGTTTCACCCTGCGCCACCAGGCCGGCAATCACCAGGCTGGCAGAGGCCCGCAAATCGGATGCCATGACAGGAGCACCTTGAATTTGCTCCTGACCAACAATGATGGCCGTATTGCCCTCAATACTGATATTGGCCCCCATTCGGTTCATTTCATGGGTCTGCATCAGGCGGTTCTCAAATATAGTTTCAGTAACCAGAGAGGTGCCATCAGCGATGGCATTCATCGCAGTAAATTGCGCCTGCATGTCCGTGGGAAAACCCGGATAGGGAGAGGTTTTGATATTCACAGCCCTGGGACGACGACCCTCCATGTTGAGTTCAATCCAGTCCGGCCCCACCGCCAGCGTGGCCCCCGCCTCTTCAAGCTTATGCAAGACTGCTTCCAGGTATTCGGGACAGGCATCCCTGAGTTTGATTTTGCCCCGGGTGGCCGCAGCTGCCACCAGATAGGTACCCGCCTCAATCCGATCCGGCATCACATCATAGGTACAGCCATGTAAACGCTCTACGCCATCAATAATGATGGTGTCTGTTCCGTGACCCGTGATATTAGCGCCCATGGCAATCAGGCACAGGGCGAGGTCCACAACCTCGGGCTCCCGCGCCGCATTTTCGATGACGGTCTGGCCATCGGCCAGGGCGGCGGCCATCAGGATGTTCTCAGTACCGCCAACGGTTACTATTTCCATCAGAATTCTGGCGCCCTTAAGCCTGCCATCCACCGATGCATTGATGTAGCCTCCCTCCACATTTATGGTTGCGCCCATGGCCTCCAGTCCGCGCAAGTGCAGATCCACGGGGCGACTGCCAATAGCGCAACCGCCGGGAAAGGATACGTGTGCTTTGCCAAAATGCGCCAACATCGGCCCCAGTACCAGAATCGAGGCGCGCATGGTTTTCACCAACTCGTAGGGTGCTGAGAATTCCGAGATGGTGCTGGCATTCACTTCAATGCTCAGTTTTTCATCAATGGTGAGCTCCACCCCCATACACCCCAGCAGCTCTATCATGGTAGTGACGTCATGCAGGTGTGGCACATTTCTTATGGTGACGGGCTCATCCGACAGCAGCGTCGCTGCCAAAATAGGCAGAGCAGCATTTTTTGCGCCCGAAATACGGACTTCGCCGTTAAGCACCCTGCCACCTTGTATAACTAACTTATCCACAATATCTCCAGCGAACTCTAACGAGAGCGCCATTCATCCGGCGTATAGGTACTGATGTTCACAGCGTGAATGCTGCCATCTGCAATTTTCTCGACCAATGCCCCATACACCAATTGCTGTTTTTGCACCGGGCGCATACCGCTAAACACATCACCGACTGCGGTGATGTTATAGCTATTACCCTCACCTTGAACCGTCACTTCACACCCATCCAGGTGAGCTACCACCAGAGCTTTGACTTGCACCGCATCCATATTTCACACTCCTTAACTGATATCAGTCCCCAAGGGGACCGAAAAGGCGGCATTTTAGGAGAAAATGGTGCCTATTAATAGTAGATAAAACCGGGCTCAGCTATCCGCTTCCGACCAGCTTTCAATGACAGTATCCAGGTCACCGTCGTATTTGCGCGCTGCCGACTGAAACTGATGTCTGTAGATCTCACCGAGATTGACACCCTCAATGATGATATTGCGCAACTTCCATTGCTTTTCCTTGTTCAGACCCATCTGGTACATCAGCACATAAGGCTGTGATTCTTCACTGTAAATTAATTGACGCACAGACACCTTGATTTGCTCACTCTCTTCGGGAGCGGGGGCTATCACCTCAATCCGGGAACCGCTGAAGGCCAGCAGCCCCGTACTGTAGGTGGCCACCAGACCGGTGCGTATAATGCCGGTAAAACGCTGTAACTGATCTCGTAATTGCTTGCGCCCCGCCTCATCCAACGAGCGGTAGCGGTCACCACTAGCATAGGGCCCCATGACACTGCGAGCAAATCCCCGGTAGTCAATAACCGGCGCCAGAATCTCATCTACTGCCTGATAATAGCGGTCTGGATCCTCACCTGCATACCCATGAGCCTCTTTTACAACCACCATTACCTGCTCAGTCGCCGCACGAACCACATCGTGGGCAGATTGGTCTGCCTCTGTGCCAGCCTGGGAATACCCGGCAAAACTCACCAGCCAAAAACCCACAATTGCGCCAAACTTCCACGTGAAACACGATCCAATTCGTGCAGACACCGACATCCCTCTCTCCTTAAACCCTAAATTGTAGTATCCAGACCCGCGTTGCCCTGTATAATCTCGGCTTTGCAGGAGATGAGCTCGCCCCTTTGGCAGACTGCTTCCCTCTTTCTAGGACAACAGCAAGGCACGCCCAGTTCCAACGCTACTGCGCGATGCACACTGTAACAGGATTACCGCGTATATGCTGATAGCCTCAGCCGCCATTTTGGTCGGTTTCATAATTTTAATCTGGAGCGCCGACCTGTTTGTATCCGGTGCAGCATCCATAGCGGAAAACATGGGTATGTCGCCCATTGTGATCGGTTTGACCATCGTCTCCCTGGGAACCTCGGCACCGGAGGTACTGGTTTCGCTGATGGCCGCGATGTCAGACTCTGGTGAGCTGGCAATCGGAAACGCCATCGGCTCCAATATTGCCAATACCGGGCTAGTGCTGGGTATCACTCTGTTAATTATTCCCATGTGTGTTCACCACCGCTGCATGAAGCAGGAAGTACCCGCGCTATTGATCGTCACACTGGGAGTCGGACTCCTCCTTCTCGATGGAGAGATCTCAAAAGTTGATGGCTTCCTGATGATGGGCGCCCTGTTCCTGATACTGTTCCAAATGGTTCGCAGCCAGTCAGGTGATACCTCCCTGCTGGAGGAAGCCGAAGATGAGCCCTTACAACACCTGAACCCCGCCCGCGCCTGGTTCACCTTCGCCATCGGGCTTATGCTTCTTATCGCCAGCTCGCGCCTGCTGGTATGGGGGGCTGCAGCAATCGCTGAACAACTGGGTGTATCCCAGCTGGTTATCGGCCTGACCGTCGTCGCCATTGGCACCAGCCTGCCCGAGTTGGCCGCAACCGTGGCCAGTGCCCTCCGCGGACATACCGAGATTGCCCTGGGAAATATTATCGGCTCCAACTTGTTCAATTTACTGGGTGTGATGTCTATTCCGGGAATCGTCAACGGAGAGATTCTCGATCCCTCAGTGCTGAGCCGGGATTACGCAGCCATGACCGGTATCACATTTATTCTCGCCGTGGGCATCCATCTGGGTCGAAAGAGGAAAGCTGCGGTTGAAGGCCACTCGTATATGGGGCGCTCTATGGGTGCCCTGTTACTCTCATTGTACGGCGGTTATTATTACTGGCTGTATTTGACGATTTAGGGTCCAGGATCATGAGCAAACAGAGCTTCGTCGCCTCCGCCCAGCGGACGATCAGAATGGAATCCGAGGCCGTGGCAGTGCTGGAGTCTCGCATAGGGGACGGCTTTGTCAGCGCCTGCGAAATCCTGCTGCAAACCCAGGGCCGAGTGATAGTCACCGGCATGGGCAAGTCTGGCCACATTGCACGCAAAATTGCCGCCACCCTGGCCAGTACTGGCACGCCGGCATTCTTTGTACACCCCGGGGAAGCCAGCCACGGCGATATGGGCATGATCACCGCAAGTGACTCGGTTATCGCACTGTCTAACAGCGGAGCAGCCCCCGAACTCCTGACTCTTCTGCCCCTGTTGAAGCGGATGGGGACGGCCCTGATAAGCATGACAGGCAACGCTGAATCGGTTCTTGCCCGATCTTCTGATGCACACCTGGACACAGGGGTAGAAACAGAAGCCTGCCCATTGGATCTCGCTCCAACCTCCAGTACCACGACCGCCCTGGTCATGGGGGACGCCCTGGCCATCGCCCTGCTTGAGGCAAGAGGATTTACGGCAGAGGACTTCGCCTTCTCCCACCCCGGGGGCACGCTGGGAAAACAGCTGCTGCTCAAGGTAGAGGACGTTATGCACTCGGGTGATGACATTCCCCGGGTGAGTCCCGCCACAGTACTCTCCCGAGCCCTGCTGGAAATCACCAGCAAGGGCCTGGGAATGACCACGGTGGTCGACGATAGCGGAGCGCTGGAGGGAATATTTACCGATGGCGATTTACGGCGGGTACTGGACGAGGAAATAGACATCAAGTCGACTGCCATTTCCGAATTGATGACCCGGGGCTGCAAAACTATCGAAGCGGGCATGTTGGCGGCAGAATCCCTGCGCATCATGGAGCAATATAAAATTAGTTCACTGGTGGTGACCGACACAGCAAATAATATCGCAGGTATTGTTCACCTGAATGACCTGCTGAAAACTGGCATCGTGTGAATCTGGATATAGACTATGACCTACGCTCAGGATAAAGCTCAATCCATCAAACTGCTCGCACTGGACGTCGATGGCATCCTCACCGACGGCAGGATTTACTACGGTAATAATGGCGAAGAGCTGAAGGCCTTCAACATCAAGGATGGCCTGGGTATCAAACTACTGCAACGTGCGGGGGTCACTGTGGCAATTATTACCGGGCGAAAGTCCGCCATGGTAGAACGGCGCGCTAAAGAGCTGGGCATTTCCGAGGTAGTGCAAGGCCGTGAGGATAAACGCGAGGCACTGGAAGAGTTGTGCCAACGCCATAAACTGACTCTCGCAGAATGCGCCTATATGGGTGATGACCTGCCCGACCTGTCCGCCATAAATGCAGCGGGGCTGGGGCTGAGCGTCGCCGATGCTACTTCAGCGGTGCGCAGTGCCGCCCAGTGGTGTAGCACTCGCAATGGCGGGGAAGGGGCGGTCAGGGAGGCCTGCGAGTTTATTCTTCGGGCAAAAGACCAATTGTCGGCACTGGAAGCCCCGTACCGCTGATATGCCCCGACCTTTTCTGTCCATGCTACTCCTCGCTGCACTGGCTGCTGCGCTGGCGTATTTCTGGGACCCGGGCAGCACCCTGGACTTCAACCCGTCCGAAAAGCAAAATGCCCTGGCTAAAAACTATATAATCAACACACGCACCCTCACCTACAATGAACTCGGCACCCTGACGGAAATACTGGAAGCGGCCGAAGTGCAGCATTTCCCCAATCAAAAACGCTCACTCATGGTTGCACCGCGCTACTACTCCCACAATGGCAATAATCGGACCTGGTCGGTAATATCCGATCGCGGACGCTTCCTTGATAAGCTGGAATTATTGTTCCTGGAGGGCAATGTTATTCTCACCGATGACCTGAACAACGGCCACCTCTATACCGAAGCTATGCAAATAAACCTGCGCAAAAAAATAGCCACCTCCAGGGTTCCCATCAAAATGATCCAGGGGCTTAATACAATTACCGCGAACGGTATGGTGGCCGACATGAACAAAGAACAAATACGATTGATGCCCGACGTGGAGAGCATATATGCCCCGGCTACACCCTAGCACCCTAGTTCTAACCCTGCTGCTCTCACTGGGCTCGCACTATGCCAGTGCCCTGCCCGGTGACAGGGAGCAGGCCATCCACATTTCGGCGGATAAAGCCCTGCGCGATGATAAGAAAGGTATTACGGTATACAGTGGCAACGTAATTCTCGACCAAGGCAGCCTACACATCTCTGCCGATCGCATAACCGTCTATCGAATCGAGGAAGAAGGGGACAAAATTATTGCCAAGGGGCAACCCGCTCTTGTGCAGCAACAGGCAAATGAAAATGAGGAAGTGATGCGCGCCCATGCCGATGTCATAGAGTATTACAAGCGTGAAGACAGACTGCGCCTGCACTCCAATGCCCAGATAGAACAGGGCGGCTCCATCGTCAAGGGTCAGACCATTGATTATTTCATCACGCAACAGCTGGTAAAAGCGGTCTCAGACCAATCGCAGAAAGACAGCAGGGTAGAAGTGGTCATCCCGGCCAGCCGACTGGAGAAAAAAGAGGGCGAAAGTGGCACAGCTGAAAGCAAATAATCTGGCGAAGGCCTACAAGGGCAGAGACGTTGTCCAAGATGTGTCACTGGAAATTAGCAGCGGCCAAATTGTTGGATTACTCGGTCCCAACGGTGCGGGAAAAACCACTTGTTTCTACATGATAGTGGGTATTATCCAGGCCGATCGGGGCACGATCAGTATTGATGGGGAGGACCTTACAGCGCTGTCTATGCACGACAGGGCTCGGCGCGGAATTGGTTACCTGCCCCAGGAAGCCTCCATTTTTCGCAAACTCTCCGTCGGGGATAACATACTGGCCATTCTCGAGACCAGGCCAGATTTGAATAAACGCCAACGCCTGGAACGGAGAGACCAGTTGCTGGAAGAGTTTCACGTGACTCACCTGCGCGACAGCCTGGGCCAGGCCCTGTCTGGCGGCGAGCGGCGACGTATCGAGATTGCCCGCGCCCTGGCCACCGAGCCCGACTTCATCTTGCTGGATGAACCCTTTGCCGGTGTAGATCCTATTTCGGTCAATGATATCAAGGGAATTGTCACACACCTTCGCGATCGTGGTATCGGTGTACTGATTACAGATCACAATGTACGCGACACCCTGGATATCTGCGAGAAAGCGTACATTGTCGGAGAGGGCCATATCATTGCAGAGGGTCCCGCCGATGTAATTCTCGCCAACGAGCAGGTCCGCCGCGTCTACTTGGGCGATGATTTCCATCTCTAGCCGGCCCAACCATTATCGAAGCAATTTTCGAGCCAACCATTGCACGAACCCCGTACCAAGGCTACAATTATTATGGAGTTTGAAGGTAATCACGCGTGAGGTTTAAGGTGTCACAAACGCTCGTATGAAGCAATCGCTACAACTGAAACTCGGCCAGCAACTGTCGATGACGCCGCAGTTACAGCAGGCCATCAAGTTACTGCAACTGTCCACCCTGGACTTGCAACTGGAGATCCAGCAGGCCCTTGATAGCAATCCCCTGCTGGAAATTTCAGAGGAAGAACCAGAACAATCCGCCGATTCAGGCCCTATTAACCCCGATACCACAGCGGACGAACTCCCTCCCCCCGCAAGCCGAGACGGCCCACTGGAGAGTCTGGAAGGAGAAGCATCCGGTGTAGAAACCCGGGAGGACGAAGGGCCGACCACACTGCCCGAAGAACTCCCCGTTGACACTCAGTGGGAAGACGCCCTGCCCTCTGCCTCGGCTCCCACCCCCAGCAGCACGGCAGATATCGATTTTGAGGGGCGCAACTCTGCGGGTGAGTCATTACAGGACTCCCTGCTGTGGCAACTCAACCTCACGCGCCTGTCCGAGGTGGACAAGGCCATTGCGGTAGCCATCATCGACGCCACCGACAACGATGGTCGATTGACCCTGAGCCTGGAAGAAATCCATGACTATCTTATTCTCGATGAAGAATCGGGGCTGGCCATAGATTTTGATGAGCTTGTGGCGGTATTGCACTGCCTTCAGCAGTTTGAACCCCCCGGGGTTTGCACCCGTGACTTACAGGAATGCCTGCTGGTACAACTGCAGCAACTGCCACCGGAAACTCAGTGGTTGGAACAGGCCAAGCAGCTACTCAAGCGTCACATCAGCCAGCTTGGCAACGGCGATTACCGCCAGATTCTCCGGCGCACCAAGCTGAGTGAAGAGGATTTCGCCCAGGTATTGGCATTAATCCAGACCCTGGATCCCCACCCGGGGCAGGCCGTACAGGAAGACAGTACACAGTACATCGCCCCGGATGTCTATGTCAGTAAAAAAGACAATTGCTGGGTTCTGGAACTGAACCCCGACATCGCACCAAAGTTGCGAATTAACAGTGACTATGCCAACCTGATCAAACGTGCTGACAACAGCCCGGATAATACGTTTTTGCGGGAAAACCTGCAGGAGGCACGCTGGTTTCTCAAGAGCCTGCACAACCGCAATGAAACCCTGCTGAAAGTCGCGACCAAGATTGTTGAACATCAGCGGGGCTTTTTGGAATATGGCGAAGAGGCCATGAAGCCACTGGTCTTGACCGATATTGCCGAGGCCGTAGAGATGCATGAATCCACTATTTCACGGGTAACCACGCAAAAATATATGCATACACCTCGCGGAATTTTCGAACTAAAATATTTCTTCTCCAGTCACGTGGCCACTACCACGGGCGGGGCGTGTTCATCCACAGCAATACGAGCAGTCATTAAAAAGCTGGTAGCGGCAGAAAATCCGCGCAAACCACTCAGTGACAATAAAATCGCCCTGTTACTGGAGGATCAGGGAATCAAGGTGGCCAGACGCACAATAGCTAAATACCGGGACATCCTTTTCATCCCGCCATCAAACGAACGTAAGAGATTAGTCTAAACTATTTATAGAGTAAAAAAAATCCGGTTATGCCGGTACCGGAGATCCCCGGTTTCACATGAAGAAGGAGTTATTTATGCAATTGAATGTCAGTGGTCACCATGTAGAAGTTACCGCTCCCCTGAGGGAGTACGTGGAGAGCAAATTTGAACGCCTACAGCGACATTTTGATCAAATCACAAATACCGAAGTTACTCTTATCGTAGAAAAGATGATGCAGAAAGCAGAGGCCTCCGTACACATATCGGGGGCAGATATTTTTGCCGCAGCAGAATCGGAAGATATGTACGCCGCCATCGATGCTCTCGCCGACAAGCTTGATCGTCAACTTATCAAACACAAAGAAAAATTAAGAGGACGTTAGTTTTACGCCACTATGCAAATCTTAAGCACCTTACTCACTCTCGGCCGCACCGTGTGTCGCGCGCCGGGGGTCAGTCAAAAAAGAATTTTTGAAACCGCCGCCCGTATTATTAGTGACGACCAGCTCTCTCTGCCCTACGACCTCGTTTTCTCCAAACTTATCGCCCGGGAAAAGCTGGGGAGTACCGGGCTCGGTAACGGTATTGCGATCCCCCATTGTCGGGTGAATAATTGCACCCACGCAATGGGCGCGCTGATTACCCTGGAAAACCCAATCGACTTCGATGCCCCGGATGGCAAAGCCGTCGATATGTTATTCATTCTACTGGTGCCAGAAGAGGCACAGCAGCAACACCTGGACATTCTGGCGGGTATTGCCGGCCTGTTCAGCCAGGCGAAATTCTGCACCGCGCTGCGAACAGCCGATGACGCCCAGGCACTTTTTTCTACCGCTACAAACTGGGATGCCTGAGGCATGGAACTGCTTATCATCAGCGGCCGCTCGGGCTCGGGTAAAAGTACCGCCCTCCATCAACTGGAGGATGAGGGTTACTACTGTATCGACAACCTGCCCGTATCCCTGCTCCCGGCGCTGGTCACCGAAGCCAGCCGCGAGGCCTTTGACCACTTCCGTGGCACCGCAGTCTGTATAGACGCGCGCAACGCCTGGATGGACCTGGAGAACTTCGGCACCGTTATGGCATCCCTGCCATCAACGGTGACTTCAAAGATCCTGTTCCTGGATGCCGAAGACAGCGCCCTGATCAAACGCTTCAGTGAAACCCGCAGGCGACACCCCCTGAGTAACGAGAACATGCCCCTGGCCGAGGCTATCGATAAAGAACGTGAATTACTCGAGCCTATATCCAGTGCCGCCACCCTGGTTCTCGATACCAGCCAGATGACAATTTACGACCTGCGCGATGCCATCAAACAACGCCTGGTGGAAAACGATGCGGCGACAATGTCCGTGCTGTTCCAATCCTTTGGCTTTAAACGCGGCGTCCCCAGTGATGCAGACCTTGTTTTTGATGTACGCATGTTGCCCAACCCCCACTGGGTGAGCACGCTACGGTTGTTGAGTGGCCGGGATCAGCCGGTAAAAGACTTTCTGGAGGAGCAGGCCCTCACCGGAGAGTTATTTTGTGATATATGCACATACCTGGACCGCTGGCTACCCCGTTATCGCGACAGCAGTCGTAGCTATATGACGATTGCCCTGGGTTGTACCGGTGGCCAACATCGGTCAGTATACTTGGCCGAGCGCCTGTTTGAACATTACCGAGAGGCGCTTTCCCAGGTACATTTGAGACACAGGGAACTGCCGTAAATACCGTGATAGAAACGCAGCTAACAATTATTAACAAGCTTGGTCTGCACGCCCGTGCCGCCGCCAAGTTCGTCAGCTGTGCCGCAGCTTTTTCCAGCAGCATCCAGACCGGCAAAAACGGTAAGATGGTAGACGGAAAAAGTATCATGTCCGTTATGATGCTCGCCGCAGGCAAGGGTACAGTTCTGGACCTCCATATTACAGGCGATGATGAGGATGCCGCTCTGCAGGCCCTGACAACATTGATTGGCAACCGTTTCGACGAGGCCGAATAAGCCTGTGCACACACACGCAAAATCACAAAAGAAACTTGAGGAGCTATCGACTGCACTGGACAGCGGCACCTTCGCCGATGTGCGCAGAATGCTCAATGGCCTGCCCGCAGCCGATGTCGCACACCTGCTTGAATCTTCCCCTCCCCGTTTTCGCCACATTCTCTGGCAACTGGTTGAGGTAGATCAGGAAGGTGAGGTGCTGGGCGAACTGGGCGATGAGTTACAGGCCCTGTTTCTCAGCCAAATGGATGCCGCGGAAGTCGCACTCATCACCGAGGGCCTTGAGGACGATGATGTCGCCGATATACTCCAGCAATTGCCCGACCGCGTCACCCGTGAAGTGCTCAACTCCATGGACCACCAGGACCGTGCCCGCCTGGAGCAGGTACTGAACTACCCCGACGATACCGCCGGCGGCCTGATGAATACCGACGCCATCACCATCAGGGCCAGGTTCACGCTCGATGTGGTACTGCGCTATCTGCGTCGCCACGAAGAAATCCCGGAGATGACAGATAACCTGATTGTGGTCAACCGCAACGACCAGTTTATTGGCCTGCTGCCTCTGCGTACCCTGCTGGTATCAGACCCCTCATCGTCAGTTCGCGAGATGATGATTACCGACGTGGAAGCCATCTCCGCGTATACGCCCGATGACGAGGTGGCCCGGTTATTTGAAAGACACGACTGGGTTTCGGCGCCGGTTGTCGATGACAATGGGAAATTGCTCGGTCGCATTACCATTGACGACGTGGTTGATGTTATCCGAGAAGATGCCGATCACACATTTATGTCGATGGCCGGGCTCGATGAATACGAGGACACCTTTGCCCCGGTATTCAAGACCGCTCCCAGGCGCGCGATCTGGCTGGGTATTAACCTGGCGACAGCGTTCATCGCCGCATCAATGATCAATATTTTCCAGGACACCATTGAGAAAGTTGTGGCACTCGCAGTGCTTATGCCTATTGTCGCCTCCATGGGAGGCGTCGCCGGCACCCAAACGCTTACTATCCTGGTGCGCGGCATCGCCATGGGGCAAGTAGGCAAGAATAACCAAGCCTGGCTGATAAACCGCGAATTAGCGGTCGGACTGCTAAACGGCTTATTGTGGGCCGCTGTGGTGGCCGTCGCCGCCTCACTGTGGTTTGATGACTGGAACTTGGGCATCATTATCGCCGCCGCCATGGTCATCAATCTGGTAACGGCCTCAGTGACGGGTGCCATTCTCCCGCTTATGATGAACAAGGTAAATATCGATCCCGCCCTCGCCGGGGGGGTGGTTCTGACAACGGTCACCGACGTTGTTGGTTTTGTTTCATTTTTAGGTTTGGCTACACTCTATTATGCATAATACCCACGACATGGATGACCTCGAAGAGGAGTACAGCGGCCCCAGCAAGAGTGCTCTAAAGCGCCAGATGATAGCCCTGCAGGAAATTGGCGAATCACTGACACAGCTGACAGATAAACAGCTGGTGAATGTCCCCATAGAGGATGAACGCCTGCTCATCGCCATCAAGGAGACCCACCAGATAAAATCCAACAGCGCCCGCAAACGACAGTTGCAATACATCGGGAAATTAATGCGCAATACCGATGTGGAGGCAATAGAGCGTGCCCTGCGGGTCATGTACAAACACAAGCAGAATAAGAATGATACATTCCATCAACTGGAAGAGCTGCGAGACAACATACTCAAACAAGGTGTGGCCGGCATAGAACAGGTGGTCATTCGCTGGCCCTCGGCCGATCGCCAGCAACTGCGCCAACTCGTTCTGCAACATCAACGAGAGCTAAAAAACAATAAACCACCAGCCGCCAGCCGCAAGCTATT
Organism: Pseudomonadota bacterium; assembly: GCA_030591305.1. Next base: position 7,881 of record JAUVBI010000016.1, on the reverse strand, counting down.
CAAACACTTACAAGAACTTCAGGCATTGTCCGCAGAGTCGTGAACCCAAATTTACATGGGAGCATTGGGGTCAATCGGCCGCAATAATTCTATGGGCGCGTTGGGGTCTTGCAGGGCTTTGGCCACCGCCTGAATTTCCGAGCGAATTTTGGCCGCCGACGAGTCATCAAATATCCGTTCAAACGTAACCTCGGGATCATCCCAGGGACCACTGACACGGTACACGCCACTGGAGAAGCGGTTCACCTGCTTTTGGAATAACTTGCTGACTACAAATACACCGGCCGCAACAGGTAAGCCGGCAGTCAAGGCAACAATCCAGGGCAGGTTATTGGCCACGGGCAAGGTCACAACCAGATTGCCCTCCAGTGACTCCGAGCGTACATCGGCAACGCCGCTGAACTGAAAACCGCTGGTACTGCCCTCCACCTCCAGGTTGGCAACCTCTATGCTACCGGCATGCAGAAAAACTTCCCCGTCTACGGAGTGAAATGCGATACCGGATTTGAACATGTGGGAGAGGCTGAGCCGACCGATAATCTCAGCGAGGTTCAATACATTTATCACCCTCAGCGCGCCAGAGGCGCCTGCAGGGACGCTGAGGAAGCTCCCCTCCCCCAGGGCAATATTCAGAGAGCCCTGAGCGTCTTGCAGGGCAAAGCTCTGGGGGCCACCGGGCCACTGCAGGGAGGCCTTCAACTGGCCCTCCTCGGTCTCCATAATCTTCTGGTATCCCAGATGCTCCAGTGTGGCACCCAGGTCGCCAAAATTAAGTTGGACATCCAGGCTCGTGTTACTGTTCGGTGCACCCTGAAACCAACGCAAGCTCGCCGGGTTTAATAGATCGATTTCCAGTCCGGCAATATTACCCACGATATTTTCTGCTATCAGGGTGCTGTCATCACTTCTCAAATTGAACGCCAGCTCACCCAGGGAGCGACCATCCATGTGTAAACCCTTCAGGGATACTGCCATGTCGGGCAGGTCCAGGGGCTCTCCGTCAGCCGGGTCGGCCATGTTTAATTGGTCCAGCTCATCCAGATTGAGGAACTGAACGTCCAGCGTCGCCTGTTCCCCCTCCGCGCCCAGGCGCAAAGTGCCGGAAGCCCACGACGTTTCAGCAAAAATATCCCAGGAACCCGATTTACTGTGCAGGGAAAACATGACATCCCTGAGATCCTGTCCAAAAAGAATCAGGGTGTCGGCTGCCATCTCCTTTATGTCTACTGACATTCCTCCCCCGGCCTCTATACTCGCCAGCAGGCCACCTTCAATATAGCGCGTGACAAAATCCTGCCACTGCTGTGCATCTACCAGGGGGCTGCGCCCCCCAATACGTAAAACACCTGTTTCCACTTCGCCGGGGGAGGCGTAAAAGCCCAATGCAGCACCGCGTAGTTGTCCCTCAGATAGTTGCAGATGAAACTGTAAACTCTCACGCAAAACTAGCTGTAGCAGGCTCACATCCCCCCCCAGGGGAAACGTCACATGCAGGGGTGCCAACTGATCTACCGACTTACCCCACGGCTCCGGGAGATCCAGCTCTACACCCAGCAGTTCACTGTCCACCGTGAGTACGGCGCCTTCTCCCGGCTGCACACCGATACGAATAGTGGCGTCGGTCTCTCCTTTGGCCAATGCCAGAATATCCAGATCCAGCCACTGTCGAATGTCATCCATAGCGATACGAGTGTCCAGTGCCACCTCCACGCCTGAGGACCCATCCTGGCTCACACGGGCCTCTAAGCGGCTACCCCACAGCTCACCCATCAGCTTTTGTGAATTAAAGCCCAGTTCGCTGTTATAGGAAAATATGCCGTTGATATTGGATATCGAAAGATTGCCGGGGTGAACCTGTAGATCGACGCCGCGCCACAGGGTTTTCACATTGATGTCGGGTGGCTGCATCGCACCGCTCAGAATAAGCTGTAACTGCAAGTCGGTTTGCAGTTGTCCCACCACGTCCCAGTCGGCAAACACCGAGCCCACAATGTCAGTAATAGGAGAATTGTTAACCACTCTCAAGCCATCTTCTGCAGCCCCCTCCAGGTGCCCGTCAATGGCCAGGACCATACGATGCTTTTCGTCCATCCACGCCTCTACAGAGAGGTATGAAAACTCCGAGTTATAGAGACTGCCGCTATTTGACCACACACTGACATCGGTATCGTCGATTAACACAATGCCGTCGATATTCGACACGGGGGGCCACTGTGGATGGTAGTTCAGCTGAGTATCTGCGATATTAAAAAATAGCTGGATGGTTTTTAGTGTCGGCATATTCGCACGCAAATTTCCGCGCCACAAAAATGCACCCTCTTCAATACGGCCCTGACCGATACTCGATTCCAGCCAGCCCAGCAGTGCTGGGCTTAGAATATAGGGAAGGTATTTACTGCGATACTTCGGGTCAAAGTTTTGCAGGCCCACCAACAGGTCCATCTCCAGGCCGACTTCATTTTTGACCAGGGGTACGTTAAGGCCAAACAGGACACTGGCCGCACCCTCCTCGCCACTGATCGACAGTAGGCCACTGGATAATTTCAGGTCATTTGCGTCCCAGTTAATATTGATAGTGCCGTAGACATCATTGTAAAACAGTGGCTCGGCGTAAACCGTGGGGAAGTTCATGGCAAACGACTGACTGTCCAGAATCACAAAGCCCCCGCCCCTGGCGAGATCCATATAACCCTTGGCAGATATCACCCCCGGCGCGCCCCGCCAGGAGTCCACTTCCAGATCGTGAAAATTGGCAGTGAATGACCAGTCATCCGCGGGAGCGCCCATATCGGCGATATCCAGTTGCAACGAACTCAAAGTCCCCTTGGTATTCAAAACGTCAAATACATCGGCGATGGCTTCGGGGGTCAGGGACAGGTCCACAAACAACGCATTGAGGGGCGCCAGCGGAACAGCTTCCCCTCGCAAACGAATAGAATCACCCCAGGTATCCAGTTGCAGCCTGGGCAAACGCAACTGAATGTCACCCTTATAAAATTCAAAGTCGGAGACAAATATGGTCCACTGATCTTTGCGCTCTACCAGGCTCGCCTGGATTGAAATCTCATCTGCGGGTAACTGCCAGGCCCCGTCTGCCGCTGTAAAGTCCAGGTCTATGCCATGTAAATTAAACGCCACCGTGGGCTCACCTCGATCCCAGCCCAGCCAGAACTCGGCCAGCAGGTCGCCCTTGATATTCACTGGGGAAGATCGATTGACCAGGGACTGGACAGCACTGAGGTCACTCACATCAACATTCAGATACATCTCGCCCACAAAACTATCCCTGTTCATGGGATTGCCAACGCCCTCGGCAATAACGGTGATACGGGTTTGGGTGGTTTGCGAGTATATTGTTGCTTCCAGCAGGCGGCTGCTGCCATTTCTTCGCAGCGCCAGATCCAGTTTCAGTTGGCGCTGCTGCTCATTGGGCAGGCTTAGGGCCATCGCGTTGTCAATGAGGACTACACTCTCGATATTAAGGAGAAATTCCTCCAACCACTCCCCAATATCCGCGTTGCCCTTATCAAAACCAATAATAGAAAATTTTCCCTGCTCAGAAAACTCAGCGTTCAGGCTCAGGGTATTGAGCAGCAATTTGGATATCTTCAGGCTGCCGGTCCACAGGGACTCCAGGACATCCAGGGTAAGCCGCCCCTCACTGAGTTCAATAGGGGGCTCGGTACTGCCAGGCATGGTCAGTTTCAGCCCGGTAAGCACCAGCTCGGGACTGAAGAAGTGCCAATCACCGCCAACTTTAGCCGCCTCGACAGTGAAAGGCAGCTGCGCATTAATCTCTCGTAAAATTTGCCGGTCATACAGCTGCACATTCGACATAAGCAGGCGGCCAAAGCTCACATACATCGCCAACACCACGATGAGAGTGACCATCAGACCCCAGAGTATCCTACTTAGTCTGTGGAAATATGAGTGTTCCAAAAAGTATCCTGTGACAAAAAAATTCGAGGGTTCCCGAGGCATTACTGCCCCCCGGGTAAATTAAAATCATGTGAGTATGTTAGAACAATATAATGTCAAAGTGTTCCCGGTAAGGTATTACTTTACAAACAATACTAAACACACTGCGGGGTCAGACTTGTGGCGATACCATATTCACACAACAGCTCCCAAGTCTCCGCCAGTGGCAGGCCCACGACATTACTATAACTTCCCCGTATCTCCCTCACAAACGCCCCACCCAGCCCCTGAATGGCATAGGAACCGGCTTTATCCCAGGGCTCATCTGTGGCCAGGTAGGCCGCACACACCCGGGGCTCCAGGGTCACAAAGAGGACCTCGGTGGCAACGGATCGCAGGCACAAACCCCGCGGTGACTGCAGACACAACGCTGTCATCACCGTATGGGAGCGTCCACTCAATCGATTGAGGATACCCAGCGCATCATCATGGTTGATTGGCTTACCCAGTATATCGCCATCTAGCACTACCGTGGTATCTGCCGCCAGTATAGTTCGACCTTCACCGCTATACATGGCCGCTATCACCGCTGCCTTTTCCTTTGCCATTCGCTGGACATAATCCTGTGGCGTTTCGCTGGAGCGAACAGACTCATCGATATCTGCACCGTGGCAGCGAAAATCGACACCCAGGGTAGCGAGGAGATCCCTTCGACGTGGTGAAGCAGAGGCCAAGATTAATTGAGGCACCGACAATTTAATTCACCTCATAATGCCGACGCAAGCCCCGCAGCACATGCAGAACAACGGGCCATAGCAAGGCACTGGTAAATGCCGGCAATAGAAACAGAGGCGTTTGAGCGGCGACGCCTTGCAGGTTTTGTATCCACTGGCAGATTAGCTGATTGATTCCCACCAATAAAAACACCATCGCCGCCTGCTGCCATAAATTGGTCACCCGCATTCTCTGGTACAGAATCAGCGACAGGGATGCCACTACAACAAGGGCAAAGGCATTCTGCCCCAGTACTGCACCTTCCAGCACATCCATCATCACACCCAGGATCAAGCCAGTAAATATCCCCACACGATGTGGCAGGGCTATTGTCCAGTACACCAGTACCAGGGCCAGCCATTCTGGGCGTGCCCACAATGACCAGACAGGCAGGGGCACCAGTGCGAGGATCACCGCGACCAGAAACGACAATAAAACCACCCAGTAACTATGCTGCCCCTGCTCCGCCACTGGTTAGCTATCCTTGGCATTAAAAACAAGCAGCACATGGCGGCTTTTGTCCAATTCAGCAACCGGACTGGCCGCCACGATGGCGAATGCCCGGCCGGGATCGCGCACGACTTTGCTAACCACTGCCACCGGGTATCCTACCGGGAATCGCCCACCCAAACCGGAGCTGACCAACAGGTCACCCTCTTCGATATCCGTTGTCGCGGCGACATGGTGTATCGCCAGGGAGCCCAGAGCCCCGGTTCCCTCTGCTATTGCACGCACACCATTGCGATTAACCTGCACCGGGATGGCGTGGGTGGCATCGGTAATTAACAACACCCGCGAACTTATTTCACTGACTTCCACAACCTGCCCCAGCAAGCCCTCTTCATCGATCAGTGCCTGGCCCACATAAACACCATCGACGGCGCCTTTGTTGAGGATCATCTGATGTCGCACAGGATCGGGAGAGACACCAATCAGTTCGGCAACCAATACGTCGCTTCTCAACAGGGCCGTTGAATTCAACAACGCACGGAGGCGTGTATTCTCTGCCATCAGCGCAGCTATTTGCTGCGACCGGCCACTCAATAACAGGTTTTCTGTGCGCAGCTTATCGTTGTCTTCCAGCAACTGACGGCGAGAACGGATAGTGGTATCGCCCCAGTCAGAGATTCTAGCGGGCGTGTCCGCCAGCCAGTACAGGGGAGCAGCCAGATTATTAAGCAGCGACCGAGTACCGTCCAGGGCGTTAAAGCGCAAATCTGCTGTGATCAGGGCGACCACGATGACAATACTTAGCAGGACCCGCAGCCCCAGGGAGGACTCTTTGACAAATAGGGACTTGATGAGCCCTACTACTCGGTAGAGAGCAAGTCAATGGTACGCCTGCTCATGGTCTCCATTGCTCTACCGCCTCCCCTGGCCACACAGGTCAGGGGATCTTCTGCCACGATAACCGGCAGGCCGGTCTCTTCAGATATCAAGCGATCGAGATCACGCAACAGTGCACCACCGCCGGTGAGTACGATACCACTCTCGGCGATATCGGCTGCCAATTCCGGGGGGGACTGCTCAAGAGCAGATTTTACAGCCTGGACAATAGAGGAGAGCGGCTCTTGTAGAGCCTCCAGGATTTCGTCGCTGTTCAGGGTAAAACTGCGGGGCACACCCTCGGCGAGGTTACGGCCGCGAACATCAATTTCACGCAGTTCACTACCGGCAAAGGCACAGCCAATTTCCTCTTTAATACGCTCGGCCGTAGCATCGCCTATGAGGCTGCCGTAACGCCTGCGCACGTGGGACACGATAGCCTCATCAAAACGGTCACCGCCGACCCGTACAGAATCGCTGTAGACGATGCCATTCAGTGAAATAATAGCAACCTCGGTAGTACCACCGCCCACATCGACAACCATACAACCGGTTGCCCCATCGACATCCAGGCCCGAACCCAGGGCCGCGGCCATGGGCTCCTCGATCAGGCGAACTTCCCTGGCACCGGCGCTGAGCACCGATTCACGGATTGCCCTGCGCTCAACCTGGGTAGATTTGCAGGGCACGCAAACCAATACCCGCGGACTGGGGCGAATAAATTTACTTTCATGCACCTTGGCGATAAAATGCTGCAGCATTTTTTCGGTTACCAGAAAGTCGGCGATAACGCCGTCTTTGAGGGGGCGAATTGCAGTGATATTTCCGGGGGTTCGGCCCAGCATGCGTTTGGCTTCGGCACCGACGGCCTCTATGGTTTTCTGGCCGTTGTGAACTCGGATTGCCACTACCGAGGGCTCATCCAGGACAATCCCCTGATCGCGCACATAAATCAACGTATTCGCGGTTCCCAAATCTATCGAGAGATCATTGGAAAACAATCCGCGCAACTTTTTTAACATGAATTTTAACTACCTTATACAAACAATGGAAAACCCCTTTGCGGAGTTGTGGGAAGCGCCAAGCCCCGCGCCAATGTCCTTGAAATTCACTAAATATTAGGGCGCTGACGGTATTCTTTTGTTCAATTTTTTTCTAATCATATTATTCCCGCAACTGTACCAATCATGGGGATTTTGGGCAAGGCGCAAATGTGATAAGTTTACGCCCCCGCGGTGCGAACACAGCGCCCAAGTCAGAAATTTTGGAAACCGATACTAAAATGGCAATTGAACAGGACGAAATTGAGAAAATCGCTGAGCTGGCCCGTATTCGCATCGATAGGGCACAAATTGGTGAACTGACCCTGCGTATCACAGAAATCCTCGGCATGGTCGACCAACTGCAGGCCATAGACACCCGTGAAATCGAGCCCATGGCCAATCCACACGATGCCACCCAGCACCTGCGCGACGATGAGATAACCGAGCTAAACCATCGAGAGGCCTTCCAGGCCATCGCGCCGGCGGTGGAAAACGGCCTATACCTGGTACCCAAGGTAATCGAGTAGCACCCAAACGACTGCTTGCCCCTGCGACCAGCCCCGACAGACCCGAACAGGAAATATCCCATGCACACACAAACTGTTGCCCAGCTTGCACAAGGGCTACAACAGAAAGAATTTTCCAGTGTTGAACTGACCCAATGCTTTCTCGATCGCATTGCGGCGCTGGACTCCTCCTATAACAGTTTTATCACTGTCAATGCCGCGGCCGCCCTAAAAACAGCCGCCCAGGCAGACAGTCAGTTGGCCGGGGGTAATGCGACGACACTGACCGGCATTCCCCTCGCCCACAAGGATAT
>JAUVBI010000190.1 GCA_030591305.1 Pseudomonadota bacterium | reverse complement strand
TGTGGTCATTGGTCATCAGTATCGGTGTCTGCACCCAGGTTTCAATCTCCAACATTTGTTCCAGGGTAGGTTGCCCCATGGCCTGAAACATTTTTTTCGCCATAGACAGTGCATAAGTAGGACCTTCAGCAAGCTCAATGGCAACTTTCATTGCTTCGTCCATAAGTTGCTCGTCGGGCACAACACGGGTGACAAGACCCATGCCGTGAGCCTCTTCAGCGCCCACGGCACGCGCGGTCATGACCATTTCCTTGGCCCTGTTGACGCCCAGATACTGGCTCAAAAAGAATACAGCACCGCTGTCTGGTGCAAGACCTATTTTTTTGAATATGGCGGAAAACTTGCTATTGTCGGATGCAATAATCAGGTCGGTACAGAGCATCATTGCCAAGCCTGCGCCGGACACCCAGCCCCTGACGGCCGACACCACAGGCTTTTCCAGGTTATACAGCGACAAAATGGTACGATGGGCATGCTTGCAGCGCTCCCTGCCGGTAACCAGATCGCTGTTCTCCATATTTGACACATCACCCCCGGAGCAAAAACTCTTGCCTTCGCCACACAGCAACACAGCGCGTATATCGCGGTCGAAATTTACTTTCTGACAGATTTCGTGTAGCTGCGTCTTCATGTCATCTGACATGGCGTTGTATTTTTCGGGTCGATTGATAACGATCCGGGCGACGCTTCCCTCCTTGATCAGGTCTACGCTCATCTCAGCTATCTCCCGTATTAGTAGTCTCGTTCATTCCTGAAAAATATGTCGTGCGATATTACTCTTTTGTATCTGGCTGGTGCCCCCAACAATGGTGAGCATGCGAACGTCCCTAACCATGCGCTCAATCGGTATCAGGCTGAAGTAGCCGTAGCCTCCAAACATTTGCTGACATTGGTAGGTAACGCGTTGTGCCATCTCTGTGGCATGTACTTTTGCCACCGAAGCCAGGTAGGGGTTGGGATCGCCACTGTCGATACAGGATAAAGCCTGATAGCACAGTAGTCGAGCCGCTTCGATTTCTATCGCCATCTCCGCCATCATCCACTGCAGTCCCTGCATTTCAGACAAGGTCTTGCCAAACTGTTTGCGCACTTTCATGTAGTCCCTGGCCAGATCAAATGCACCCTCGGCAGTGCCCAGTGCCAGTATGCCCATCCCCACGCGAGTACCATTGTATATTCCCAATGGTTTTACAAATCCTGCGGAGCTGTTGACGTCGCCCTCAATAATAACGTTTGCGGCTGGCACACGAACATCGTCAAAAAATATTTCACATTCGTGGACACCCCGGGTACCCATTTTCCCTGGTAGAACCTGTATCGTCATGCCGGGACTGTGGTTTTTAACCATCAGGATACCGATGCCGCGCGCTCCTTTTGATTCACCGAAACGTGCATACAGCAGATGATAGTCGGCCCTGTCACCATAGGAGGTAAAGATCTTGCGGCCATTAATGATGTACTCATCCCCGTCACGCACCGCTGATGTGGTGATGGCTGTACCATCGGATCCCGCTTCTGGCTCGCTCCAGCATATTGAGCAGAGCAGTTTTCCGGCGGCAAAGCCCGGCATAAAGCGTTGTTTCTGCTCTTCATTGCCGTAGGTCGAGATGATGCGCGGAGAAACATTCTGGTCGTGCACAATAAGTGCAGTAGTCATATCAACCTTGGCAATTTCCTCGGTTGCGATGTATACCTCGGTGAGGCCCAGCCCACTACCGCCATACTCTTCGGAGATACTCAGCCCCAGGTAACCCAGTTCGGCCAGCATGTGGTGATTTTTTTCCGGATACTCGCTATTTTCATCCCACTGGGAAGCCGTGTCCTTAAACTCGTTCTGTGCGAGTTTGCGTGCGGCGTCTTGCAGGGCACTCTGCTCTTCGGTCAGTTTAAATAACATGGCTTTTTCTGTCTCCGCTGGTCTATTTGACTTTTAAGCCCATGGTGCGTGCAATCATATTGCGTTGCATCTGCGAGGTGCCCGCGGAGATGGTCGTGCTGCGTGCATCCCGGTAGTGGCGCTGCATATCGTATTCCATGATATAGGAGTAGCCGCCCATAATTTGCATACCCATATTGGCCAGTTCAATGAAAGCCTCCGAGCCAAATAACTTTGCCTGACTGACCTCGCGCAGGGCATCTTCACCACTGGCCATTTTAGATGCGGCACGCAGCATCAGCATGCGGGACGCATCAACTTTGGTTTGCATGTCGGCCAGCATGTGAGCAATGGCCTGAAACTCCCCGATAGGACGACCAAACTGCACGCGTTCCTTGGCATAGGCCAACGCCTGGTCGACGATGGTTTGTGAATGACCAGCATACCCGGCAATAGTTACTATGCGCTCGTATAATAAACCGGAGAGCATACATTTCCAGCCAGAGTTCACCTCACCGACACGCATGCAATCCTTGACTCTGACGTTGTCCATAAAGACCTCGTTAGTGCCCAGCATTTTACGCCCGACTGTATCCAGTCTGCGTATAGTGAGTCCCGGTGTATCGTTTGGAACCAAGAACATGGAAATTCCCTGCTGGTAGGGAACGGTAGTATCTGTTTTGCAATATAGATTGATAATATTGTCTTTTGCATCGGCGGCGGTGGAGAAAACCTTTTGCCCATTGATAACCCATTCGTCCCCATCGCGCACAGCAGTAGAACGCATGCGCCCGGCGTCCGATCCCGCATCGGGTTCGGTCATGGATATCGACATGCGAATCTCGCCACTGATAATTTTTGGAATATATTCGCGTTTTTGCTCTTCAGAGCCATTGCGCAAAATATTCAGACCGTTGAACAGGGGAACACCGTAAGCACCCAAAAAGTCAAAACCCTTGCGTCCCAACTCTTCGCCAACCAATACCATGTCGATGAGATCGCCACCTGAACCGCCGTATTCTTCCGGGAAGGGTAGGCCTAACAGGCCCATCTCAACCCATTTTTCATACACATCATAAGGGTACAGGCACTGCTGGTCGTGTTCACGAATATATTCAGGTGTGACGATATCATCCATCATCCTGCGGACACTGTCACGCAGCATACGCTGCTCATCGGTGAGGTTGAAATCCATGTTTAACTCCTCGGGAATTAGTCGAATGTTGTCGCGAGCTTAGCTGTGCAGGGGTGCCGATAACATTGACGCAAGTCAAGTTCGCAAATTGGGACGTTATTCAGGTGGTGGACAATGCACGGGAAAACAGGCTGCAGCTGTGCTGATTGCCGGTGTCCGTTTCGAATGGCTACCTTGTCCACCTTGCCGGCAGCGGTGACAGGAATGAGATCGACAAATTCGATACTTTCTGGAATCTTATAACCTGCCAGATATTGCCTGCAGTGTTCCTGCAGTGTTTTAGTGGTGAGAGATTCGCTGGGCTTTTATAATACCTGGGCATGCACTGCTCTCGACAGGGTCCAGCGGTACAAGCGCGGCGGCACAGCGGGCCACCTCCTGCAATAGATCTTGATAACTGGTGGTGCGCTCGGCGTAAATCAGTGCGGCTTTTTCACCATAGCTATGCGCTCCACGGTGTATGCTCTGGGTGATTGATATGGATGCTCTCATCGGGGCAAGGTGACCTTGCAGGAGATTAGCTGCGCAGTCGCCGGTGCGACATTGATGCAAGTCAAGGTCGCCAGCCCCTGTCTTCGTGCGAGAATACCGCTGACGAAGATTAATCTAATCCGGCCTAAACCACATACCGAGGAGCGAAGAAAATGACGGACTATCAGGATATTACCTATGAAATCAAAAACAGTGTTGCCACAGTTGCTTTTAACCGACCCAAGTCCCTGAACGCATTTACAGGAGATACTGTTATTGAGTTCCAGGATGCCCTGCAGCACGCCATCGACAGCAAAGATGTCGGGGTAATCGTTATCACCGGCACGGGTGAGCGGGCTTTTTGCGTCGGTGGGGATGTGAACTGGGAAGCCGACGGCGGCCTGGACGGGCTGGATTTTAAAATAAACCGAATGTTGATCGACTGCCTGAAGCCCACAATAGCGCGTATTAACGGCTATGCCATTGGCGCGGGGAATCATCTGGCTTATTTCTGTGATCTCACCATTGCGGCCGATCATGCGATTTTTGGCCAGAATGGTCCGCGTGTGGGCTCTCCCGCCTCGGGCCATATTGTTTCTTATCTTGCGAATGTTGTTGGCCATAAACGTGCCCGGGAAATGTGGATGGTGTGCCGTAAATACACCGCAAAGGAAATGCTGGATTGGGGTCTGGTCAATGCCGTGGTGCCGAAGGAGGAATTGGATAACGAGGTTGAGAAATGGGCCAGGGAAATACTCGGCCTCAGCCCAACCTGCTTGAAGGTTGTTAAGCAGACCTTCCGGGACAACGTTGACCATGCATTGCAAGACGAGGTGGATGACTTGCTCGCACGGGTTGCGCCGAACTATTTTGAAACGGGTGAGCAGAAGGAGGGCGCCAATGCCTTTATGGAAAAGCGCACACCCGACTTCAGTGCCTGGCGTTAACATTGGCCCACGGCCCAGAGGTAGATAGATTTTATGGACTTTGAATTCGATCAGACTGAACTGTCATTCGCGGACACGGTGCGCCGCTACGCAATGGAGCAACTGGCCCCGGACTACCAGCGATGGGACGCTGGCGAAAGAGTGCCACAGGAAAAGGTTAAGCAACTGGCGGAACTGGGCGTTAACGGGCTGTTGGTCCCGGAGGAATACGGTGGCGTGGGCGGCAGCTATGTGCTGGCGGGAATCGCCGCCGAAGAGATCGCCAGGGGCGATCATAACTTCACCATGTTTGTACAGTTGTGTGCTATTGCGGCCGACCTGATTGGTGCACATGCCAGTGAGGAGCTTAAGGCTTTACTGTTGCCCCAGTTGGCGAGCGGGGACATTGTCATTGCACTGGGGCTCACTGAACCCGGTGCCGGCTCCGATGCGGCAGCGATCAAAACAACTGCCCGTCTCGATGGGGATGAATGGGTCATCAGCGGTGAAAAAGCATCTATCACATTTGCCGGATTTGCACAGCACTGTATTGTCTTTACACGTATGGGTAATGGCATGGGTGCTGTCGTTGTACCGCTTGATGCCCCCGGCGTTACCCGACGTGTCTACGATAGCGTTGGTATCAAAATGAGTGAGCGCGGCTCCTTGTTTTTTGAGGATGTGAGAGTGCCAAAAAGCTATCAGCTGGGCGCTGATTCCAGCGGTTTTGCCCAGGCCATGGAGGCATTTGATTATAACCGCGCCATCATAGCGCTCTCGGGCATTGGCACGGCACAACAGTCCCTGGACGAGACAATAGAGTTTGCCAAGCAGCGTAAAACGTTTGGCAAGCCCCTGGCGGCACATGCAGGCTTTGCGTTCCAGATAGCGGAGCATTCGGCCATGTTGACCGCGGCACGGCTATTGGCCTACAAGGTATTATGGCTGCGTGATAAGGGCCTGCCACACACCAAGGAGGCGGCCATGGTCAAGTGGATGGGCCCCAAGGCTGCCGTGGATGCAATTCACGCCTGTATCACCCTCAACGGGTGGATGGGCTATGACAACGAATTGGCCCACGGTCAGCGCCTGCGCGATGTGCTGGGCCTGCAAATCGGTGATGGCACGCCTGAAATTATGAAAGGCGTTATTGCCAGGGAAATTTTCGGCCGAGAGTTCACCGCCTACCGTTGACAGTCATCAGGGGATTGCGCAATGACAGACCATCTTATCGAAACCGTTGAGAGCGGCGTGGCCACTCTCACTATGAACCGCCCGGAAGTGCGCAACGCCATGTCGGTGGAGATGAAGCTGGCTCTGGGTGAAGCCCTGCCGCGGCTAGCCGCTGATCAATCGGTGAGGGTAGTTGTTCTGGCCGGGGCCGGTAGCGCATTTTGTGCTGGTGGCGACGTAAAGGGTCAGGCGTCAACCGCATCTGGTGGCTTCAATTTTGAGGAGCGTGCCCTGAGGCTTCGAGCAGATACGGAACTGGCCCGGTGGCTGCATGAAATGCCCAAACCGACACTGGCGGTTATATCGGGTGCGGCGGCGGGTGCGGGCCTCGGTCTGGCGTTGGCCTGTGATTTTCGTATCGCCCTTGATAGCGCAAAATTGACGACTGCTTTTGCGAAAGTTGGCTTGTCGGGAGATTGCGGCGTATCGTATTTTTTGCCGGCTCTTGTAGGTGCAGCCAGGGCGCGGGAGTTGCT
>JAUVBI010000286.1 GCA_030591305.1 Pseudomonadota bacterium | reverse complement strand
GGTCGAGGGTGGTAGCGGCAAACACCTTACAACTGAAGCGCCAGGGCTGTTCCAATGCTCAGCTGACAGGCGCAGACATGGCACAGTTTTGCGAACTTGGCGCGGCAGAAAAACGCTTTATGCAATCTGCAATGGATAAGATAAAGCTCTCCGCAAGAGGGCTGCACCGCACCTTGAGAGTGGCGAGAACCATCGCGGACCTAGAGGGGGCAGGCGCATTAACCACCGAGCACCTGAGTGAAGCATTAGCCTATCGAAATTCTGGGCTGAAACAGTGAGCGGTTAAGTAAAATGGCACTGTAGAAACCCGCTACCGTCAAGTCCTCTCGCCTTGGGCCGGGGAGAAAAGTGTGTGTCCCTCAAATGCATTCATATAGGCAGGGTCGCGAGAGTTTCGTCAAATTAAGCCAGTAATCTTTCTAATAATTTTGCTACAGAAATTCTTCGCTCGCTAACCCAGCGGCAATTTTGCTAGACCACGACAAAGCGCTCGCTTATCGCAATCCGGGGTTAATGCGATGAAGCCTGGCGCATAAGGAGGCCCTCTAAAACACCGTGATACTGGAAGCAAATTTCCTCCTATAACCCCTTTATTTGTCTTATACTTGCAGTAGAAATTCACTTTCATTGAACAGGGAAGAAGGGTAATGAGAGCAGTATATATCGTTCGTTTAAAATTACTTACAACGCTACTGGTACTAACCACTATTTTCAGTAGCAGTGTAATTGCAACTACAATAATAGTATCTGACAATGGTCATCCATGGGACATTTATGACATAGGTGACTCAGATACAGGAGGCATCAGCGATGGCGGTAACGACGCTTTCGATAACTGGGGTAAGATCCGCATCCGCACTATGGATGGTGCCAACGCCATATTATCTGGTGACGTTGAGTTAAGCAGTTTTGGCCTGACAGTTAGCGGTCGCCGCGTCGCCACAACCACACCACAAACTGTGGATGATATTCAGGTATCCCGCGCAATGTATGCGCCCACAGGCACAGATTACATGCGCTATATCGATACATTCACCAATACCGGTGCCAATGTGCGCAAGCTTCAGGTAGCTTGGGGAGGTGACTTGGGGTCAGATTCAGCCACCACACTTGGTGCAACCAGCTCTGGAGATTTGAGTATCGCAGCTGATGATGCATGGGCTTTAACCTTCGAGAATAGCGGCCACAATATAGCTGGCCCGGCCACTGATCCGACTATCGGTTATGTATTACAAGACCCGGGTACAAGCCAGTTCAGTAGTACTGGTGAGTATGACAACACTCCTTTTGATACTGCCTGGCCAGGAAATGGAAACGATGACATCAGCTTTGTTTTTATACCAATAACACTTAATCCCGGAGAGTCAGTCAGCCTCGCCTATTTCCTCTATCGCGGCCTGGAAGAGAATAGACTCGGGCCACTGGGCCAAAACCCGGTGACCGGCGAGGAAATCGCCCTGGCCAAAACTATACTTGCCGATCTTGCAGCAAACCCTGACTTTGGTGATTTATCACAGAGCGAGCTGAATAAGATCATAAACTGGAGCGGGGCAGCACCACCAAGCCTTCCAGCGACCGCAATTCCAACACTGCCCCAGTGGGCATTGATCTTACTTGTTCTGGGAATAGGCCTTACAGTATTTTCCCGGCAGAAAAAATTAAACTAAACCCTTAGGTTTTACCTGCTAAGAGATTAGGGCCGAATTAATCGGCCCTTTTTTCTGGCATCTATACACCAATCAAAATCTTCGGTTAGACTATCCGTTTAGTTCGCTACAAACACACTGGAATTCATGAGCAAACAATACCGCACTGAAAATATTGAAGCCTGCTCAGGACTCGACCCTGTACGCTGCTGTACCCGGTATGTATACGGATATAATCCTGCACCAGCCCCTTGACCCAACTCAACCCCAAACAACGCGAGGCCGTACGCTATATCGACGGCCCACTACTGGTACTAGCCGGTGCCGGCAGTGGAAAGACCAGCGTAATCACCCAGAAAATTGCCTATCTCGTCGATAAGTGCGGCATCAATGCCAGCCATATAGCTGCCGTGACCTTTACCAATAAGGCCGCCCGGGAGATGAAAGAACGGGTGGGAAAAATACTGAAAGGCAGCAGCGCAGAAGGCCTCACGGTTAGCACCTTTCACCAATTGGGCCTGAAAATAATTCGCACCGAGCGGAGGAAGTTGGACCTGAAATCCGGCTTTTCCATTTTCGACGGCCAGGATAGCCAGACACTGATACGCGACCTGCTGATACAGGAACACGGTGCCGACGGTGACCAGGCAGCCACCATCGCCCAGCGCATCTCCAGCTGGAAAAGTGACCGCATACTACCCAAGCAGGCTTTGGCCAGTGCCAAGGGAGCGGCCGACATGCTGTGCGCCCAGGCTTACCACCGCTATAACAAAGCATTGCGCGCCTACAATGCCCTGGATTTTGATGACCTGATTTTGCTGCCCACGATATTGTTTGAAGAGAACAGCGACATTCTGCAAAAATGGCAAAACCAGTTGCGCTATTTGCTGGTCGACGAGTACCAGGACACCAATTCCAGTCAATATTTGCTGGTAAAGCAACTTATTGGCCTGACCGGCGGCTTAACCGTGGTGGGCGATGACGACCAGTCTATTTATTCCTGGCGTGGAGCCAGACCAGAAAACCTGGCACAGCTACAAGAAGACTACCCCCAGCTGAAAATCATCAAGCTGGAGCAAAACTACCGTTCCACCAGCCGCATTCTTAAGGCGGCAAATACGCTTATCGCCAACAACACGCACATCTTCGACAAGAAACTGTGGAGCGAGCTGGGCTTTGGCGACCCCATTCGCATTATCCGCTGTAGCGACGAAAACGCCGAGGCAGATCAAGTGGTCGCCGAAATTCTCGACCACAAATTGCGCAAGCGAACAAAGTTTGGCGACTACGCGATTTTGTATCGGGGCAACCACCAATCGCGCCTCATCGAGTTGTCGCTGCAACAGCAACAGGTGCCCTATCACATGAGTGGCGGCACCTCCTTCTTCGCCCGCAACGAGGTGAAGGACATTATGTCCTACCTGCGGCTGGTGATAAACGAGAACGACGACAATGCTTTTCTGCGTATTGCCAATGTGCCCAGGCGCAAACTGGGCACCTCCACACTTGAAGCCCTGGGTGACTTTGCCAACAACAACCACTGCAGCCTGACCCAGGCCTGCCAGCGAATCAGTTCGGAGCAAGTATCCGAGGCCGGCCTGCACAGGCTGCGCGAGTTCGGCCAGTGGATGACGACCATTCGACGCAAGAGCGAGGAAGATTCCGGCGTATCGGCCATTCGCCAGATGATACGCGACATGGATTACGAGCAGTGGCTGAATCAACTGAGCTCCAGTGAAGATGTTGCGCAGAGGCGCATGTCCAATGTACATTTCCTGGTCGACAGCCTGCAAAAAGTCATGAGCACCGAGGGGGTCGCTCTGGATGAAGCAATGTCCCGCCTGGTGCTCAGAGATATGTTAGATCAAAAGGAGGAAGTGGACGCCAGTCCAGAAAGTGTACAGCTTATGACATTGCATGCGTCC
>JAUVBI010000277.1 GCA_030591305.1 Pseudomonadota bacterium | reverse complement strand
GCTCTCTTAGGTGCCTTGTTAATTCTGCAGTGTCTGCTCCAGTTGCTCCGGGAGTTGTTGCGTGCTCTGGTTTGCCAGGATCGTATGCAGGCTGGCCAGTGTTTCATTCAGGGTTACGATCGCGGAATTGGCGCTGCCCAGGGTATCTTCCAGGGGCAGTGCGTTGATCTTGTCAAGTACAGCGTTAAGTTTCTGCTCGATCTGGCCCAGCCCGGTCTCAATGGTGGGGATGGTAGGGTACTTCAAGAACGACCCTACGCTTGCCTTCTCGGCATCTTTAAAATAATCGATATTGACGTATTTGGCTCCGGTCAACAGGCTGCCCGTCTCAAGGCTGGCACGCATGCCGTTGTCTACGCCAATGCGGATGCGGTCTTGAAGTTTTTTAATAGAGGCCGCACTGTCGGGCAGCTTCATGCGACCCGGTTCGAGATAAATCAGTATCGGTATTGCATTTCCCTGGCTTTCAGTACCTTCGTGGATATTTTGCTCCAAACCCTCCTTCAGCAAAATGCGCTCCACTTTGCCAATGGTTATGCCGCGATATTCCACTGGTGCACCGGGTGACAGGCCTTTGGTAGACTGGAAAAACGAGACGACGAAATGTGTGCCGTAGCGAAAGGGGTTCTTCAGGATGTCACTGTAGGAGGAATACAACGTGAACTCGGTATTTTGTTTAACCGGTTTCCCCTTTTGTACACCAGGCGGTAGGCCAAACGCTACACCGCCTAGCAGCACAGTTTTCGCTGATCCTGTTTTCAGCTTGAGTCCATCTGCGCCGACACTTAAGGATATACCGCTGAAATCCCAGAATCGCGTCGCGCTGTCCACCAGTGTGTCATAGGGCGCGTCAATAAACAGGGCGTAGTGCGCCTTGCGGTCGCCGGGGTCAAAAGTCATGCTTTCGACCCGACCCACTTTGTAGCTGTTGTAGAGCACGACATCACCAGCATTGATGGACGAGGCACGATTACTCGTCAGTTGTAAGCGCAAGCCGGGTGCATCGGCGGGGGTTAGCGGTGGCCGCTCCAGCGCCACAAACTTGCGCTTGCCCTTTTTGCCCTCACCCGGGGCAAGCTGTATATAGGCGCCGGACAACAGTGTATCCAGCCCGGAGATATTACCCAGACCCACGTGGGCGCTGACTATCCAGAAGTGGCTGTCTTCACGCAACAGGGGCACAGCCTGGCGTTCCAGTTTGACCTTGGCAATGACGCCATCGAAGTCGTCATTCAAGCGCACTTCCTCAACCAGCCCCATATCGACATTGCGATATTTGATCCTGGTTTTGCCCTGCTCGAGGCCGGAGGCGGTTTGGAAGGCGATTTCGATCTCCGGACCCTCTGTCAGCCAGGTGTGCACAACCATAGAAATACCCAATATCAGGGCAATCAGGGGAATAATCCAGATACCGGAGAATGACCGCCCCCGGCTTATTTTTGCTTTCTCAGTTGTCACTGTTTTTTTCTTCCATTTGATCCCATATCAGCCGTGGATCGAAACTCTCCGCCGCGATCATGGTAACTATCACTAAGCCGGCAAAGGACAGGGCAGCTATGCCGGGCTTGATGGCCAACAGATCTCCAAGATGCACCAATGCAACCAGAATGGCCACCACAAAAACGTCAACCATCGACCATTTGCCGACAAACTCCGTAACCTGAAACATGACAGTGCGCTGCCGTGGGCTCACCCGGGAGTGGCGCTTCACGGTCCAGACCAGGTAGAACATGGAGGTCAGCTTGCCCAGTGGTACCATCACGCTGAATACAAATATCACCATCGCCACCGGAATTGCCCCATGGTGTATCAACAGGATAACGCCCCCGAGAATTGTACTGCCCTCTGACTGTCCCAACTGTTCGGTGATCATAATCGGGTACAGGTTGGCGGGTATGTAGAGTAAGCAGGATGTTACCAGCAGTGCCAGTGTGCGCTGGATGCTGTCGTTCTTGCGCAAGTGTATGGCGGACCCGCAACGCGGGCAGTGATGTAGCTCGGCAGGGGACAGCTTACAGCAGAGGTGGCAGGCGGCGAGGTTGCGCGAGGCGGCGGTTTCCCCTGTCATACTCAGGCCGCTCCCAACTGTTCGATCCTTTCCCAGCATTGGTAGCGATCCAGGCTGGCAACGGCGAGGGTAAAGCAGATACTGAAACCGGCATAGGCCCAGAATGAAATGCCCAGTACGACGGTTGCCATGGCAGCAATTTTCACAAGGGAAACGATTACGCCGATGATGAACACTTCCACCATGGCCCAGTTCTGGGCGAGGAAAATCCATTTTGCCACAGGCACCAGCCAGGGACGGTAGCGCCCTTGCTCCAGTGGTATACAGAGTAATAACAGCAGGATCAGCACGAGCGCTGGAATGATGATAATGAAGGCAGCGACCATGATCGCTACCCCCGGCATGCCGTAATTCCAAACTGCGGCCGGAGTCTGCCGCAAGGTGATAACGCTTTCAAGGCCGCTGGAGGAAAAAGAGAGAAAGGAAAAGCTGTTGGCCATTATCAGCAAAATCAGGCCGCTCACGGTATACGCCAGCACTCGGCTATAGGCATCGCTGCGCACCCGGGTGAGAAAGTGGCCACAGCGTGGGCACGAGGCACTTTCGCCGTCTTTTAATCCGGCGACGCTCACCAGCAGGTCGCAGCCATGACAGGCTATCTCATCACTCACGGTAGACGTTATAGCCTCAGCGTACTTGTCTGAAAAGTGTACATCTCCCCTCCTGGAACCATATCTGTGCAATGCCTCAAGCTGCGGCCCTGTGCCTAGCTCTTGGCAAGCATCCATTGGCGTAGGCGATTGGAGTCGCCGAAGGGGGTGAGCTTGCCGAAGGAGTTGAGCAGGACAATGGACACTTCTTCCCCCTTGATATTGGCCCGCATCACCAGGCAGCGCCCCGCCTCGTGGATGTAGCCGGTCTTGCTCAGTTCGATATCCCAGGAGGCGTTTTTCAGCAGGCGATTGGTGTTGCCGTAACTCAACGGTCCGCGCTTTGCGTAGGGGTGAACTTTTTCACGCACAGTCGTGGTGGCCTGGGATATCAGCGGGTAAGTCTTGGCCGCGGCGATCATTTTGCCGAGGTCGCTGGCGGTGGAGAGGTTTTCGGTGTGCAGGCCTGCGGGGTCGGAGAAGCTGCTGCTATTCATGCCCAGCGCCTTTGCCTTTTGGTTCATCTTTGCAACGAACTCGTCCATGCCGCCCGGGCAGGTGCGGCCCAGGGCTGTCGCGGCACGGTTTTCCGAAGACATGAGCGCCAGCAGGAGAAGTTCGCGCCGGGTCAGGGTGGCGCCAATGTCCAGGCGGGAGCCAGTCATGCGAATGAGGTCGCGGTCTGCCTTGGCGATGGTCAGCTTTTCATTCAGGTCAAGCTCAGCGTCCAGTATCACCATGGCTGTCATCAACTTGGTGATGGATGCAATGGAGCGTACGGTATTAACGTCCTTGCCGAAGATGACGTTGCCGTCGCTATCGAGCACGATGGCGGAGGCCGAACGGAGATTGGGGTGGCCGGTGAGATCCGCAAATTTTGAACTATCGGCAGTAGCCAGCGCCGGAATGGTGGTGGCCAGTATCAGTACTAGTGAAAGCACTCGATTGATGCGCATGGCTTCAGTTGTTCCCTGTGCTACGTCTGCATTTTTATACAACAGCCATCGCCCTTGAGCACTGCCGCTGGTAAATGAGTATGCACTACTGAAAAAT
>JAUVBI010000278.1 GCA_030591305.1 Pseudomonadota bacterium | reverse complement strand
CCGAGGCAATTGGCATCGGGCCTGAACTATGGAACAAATCATTTATGGCCATGGCAATATCGGTAGGTGTAATCGCCTGCTTATCTGCGATCATGTTCCTTGGATAGGTCAGGGCTGCCGGGGTATTAGCTTTTGTTGCGGTGGATTGCTTCACGCGGCGATTTAGTTCTGAGACAAAGGATTTTAAAGGAATATCGTGATAAACATGGTAGCCCATGGAGACTTGGCCATCGCAGGCCACAACAACCTTGCGAAAATCAAATTTCTTTCCCGAGATACCAAAATTACCATCTGTCTGAATCGTTCCAAGCAGTATCGGGGCATCGGATTCCTCGACAAGACGGGTCAGTTCATCGTCGCCGGCAACACCGAGATAGGTGCCCTGTAGCGGTACATCCTGTTGCGATAATAGGCCTCTTCCCATCAGGGTGGTGACCACTGGAATATCCAGCTTTCTTGCCAGTTCCGCAGTCTCTGCTTCAAGGCCAAAGCGGCGTATTTCCACACCGACAACCAGGACCGGGGACGCTGCCTGGTGCAGATGCTCCAGTGTTTCATCGACACAGGCTTTGAGCGCACTGTCGTGAATGGCCAAAGGCGGGCAGTGATTCAAGTCAGTAACGGGCTCACAGTGATCAAATACCCGATCTCGAGGAATTTCAATATACACGGGGCGAGAATGGGTCTTACAGCTGTTCAGCACTCGGGCGATATCAGCCGGTGCTGTTTGCATATCCTCGAGGATTACTTGGTCACATGTGACTTCTTTGTACACTTCAAGTTGGGAGTTGAGCCGCTTGGCCTGATGGTGGACCAATAGACCGGTGTTTTTGTCACCGTCACCAGGCCCTCCGGAAATAACGATAACCGGTGATTTTTCTGCATAGGCAGAGGCAATGGGGTTAACCATATTAAAGCCTCCGGCCCCGTAGGTAACAGCGGCGACGGATGGGCCCCCATGGCAACGCGCCGCGGCATCAGCAGCATAGCCGACACTGGGCTCGTGGCTCAGGGTATAGAGCGGCAGAATTTTTGATTCTTCAACTGCCTTGAAAAAAGGCAGCGCAAAGTCGCCGGGAATACCAAATATTTCCTTAACACCCTGGTCTTTCAAGGCATGGAGAAGCACTTCTGCTAAATTCATGAGGTTACCTGTTTGAGGTGGCTGGGCGAGTTTGAATGACATCGCGCCTACTTATTTTCGGATATTTTAGTTGTCAAAACGATCATAAAAAACAATAATAATTCGATTTAAACAATCGAAAAATAAGATGGTATTGTGAGGGTTTGCTATGCGCCTGGATATTGAAGCTTTTTCACTGGTCAATGCTGTAATTGAAGAGGGTAGCTTTGCCAAAGCGGCTGAAAGATTGCATCGAACTCAGTCTTCCATTAGTTACCAGGTTAAAAAGCTGGAAGAAAATCTGGGTGTTGAGGTATTTGACCGCAGTGAATACCGGGCCAGGTTGACACCTGCAGGCCAGATCATACTGATGGAAGGCAAGCGCCTGCAAAAAATGGTTAAACACATCCAGCAACTGGCGCTGCGATTTCAACAAGGCTGGGAACCGACGTTAGAAGTGGTTATCGATGGTGCGCTACCTCTTGACCCGGTGATGCAGGCCCTGAAGGCTATGGCTGATCAGGGCATACCGACCAGAATTCAAATGAAGATGGAATTTCTCGGTGGTGTACAGATGCGTTTTGAGCAGGACAAGGCCGACATGATGATTGTTGTCGATTATAAGCCGGACCCCTTTCTCAAAGCCCAGCCGCTGCAGGTGTGTACTTTTGTTTTGGTCGCAGCAAGGCAACATCCACTTGCCGGTCAGCAGATGCTATCTCGTAACCAACTCCTCGAGCATGTGGAATTAACCATCCAGGATTCCAGTGGTTCAATCCCTGACGCTCTGCAGTTTGGTGGAGAGCGGGTTTTTTATCTGTCGGATTTTGCCTGTAAAAAGAACGCTTTGCTGATGGCGCTGGGATTTGGCTGGATGCCTGAAAACCTGATTGCCAGGGAACTGGCATCGGGTGAGTTGCTTGAACTGGATTACACCGGAGGTACTCGACACCAGTTTACCCCGCATCTGGTTCAGTCGCTAGATACGCCGCTGGGTAAGGCGGGTGAGATGTTTAGGGAGCTTATTTTACAGGGGCTGTAAAACTTTGTCGGTTGTCGATCAGATGCTCAACCACTGACGGGTCAGCCAGGGTACTGGTATCACCCAGGCTGTCCAACTCATTCTCGGCAATCTTGCGCAGTATGCGCCGCATGATCTTGCCCGAGCGGGTTTTGGGCAGGGCGGGGGCCCACTGGATGATGTCGGGCTTGGCGATTGCGCCAATTTCCTGCACACACAGGGCCACTAGCTCAGTGCGTAGCTTCTCGCTGGGCTCTACGCCGTTCATAGGGGTCACATAAGCGTATATGCCCTGGCCCTTGATGTCGTGGGGGAAGCCCACCACAGCGGCTTCAGCGATGTCCTCGTGCAATACCAGGGCGCTCTCAACCTCAGCGGTGCCCATGCGGTGGCCTGAGATGTTCAAAACATCGTCGACCCGACCGGTGATCCAGTAATAACCATCGGCATCCCGCTTGGCGCCGTCACCGGTGAAGTAGTATCCCGGATACTGGCTGAAGTAGGTGTCTTTCATGCGCTGGTGGTCGCCCCAGATGGTGCGAATCTGGCTGGGCCAGGATGATTTGATAACCAGGTAGCCGGAGCCCTCTCCCTCTACTTCGGTGCCGTCTTCATTGAGCAGGGCGAGGTTTACGCCGAAGCAGGGAAATGCGGCGGAGCCGGGCTTCAGGGTGTGGGCGCCGGGCAGGGGGGTCATCATCTGGGAGCCGGTTTCGGTCTGCCACCAGGTGTCGACGATGGGGCAGCGCGATTCACCCACTACCGTGTAATACCATTCCCAGGCCTCCGGGTTGATGGGCTCACCCACACTGCCCAATAGACGCAGGCTGGCACGGGAACTGCGGGTAACAGGCTCGTCGCCCACTGCGTGCAGTGCCCTGATGGCTGTGGGAGCGGTATAGAATATATTGACCTGGTGCTTGTCTACCACTTCCCAGCAGCGACCTGCATCCGGGTAGGTGGGAACGCCTTCAAACATTAACGAAATAGCACCGTTGGCTAAGGGGCCGTAGACAATGTAGCTGTGCCCAGTGACCCAGCCAACATCGGCGGTACACCAGAACACCTCGCCCTCACGGTAATCGAAGGTGTATTTAAAGGTTGCCGTGGCCTGCAGCAGGTAACCGGCGGTGGTGTGGACTACGCCCTTGGGTTTACCGGTGGAGCCCGAGGTATAGAGGATAAAAAGGGGGTCTTCGGCGTCCATGGACTCCGGCTCGCATTCATTGTCGGCATTTTCTATGGCCTGGTGATACCAAACGTCTCTGCCTTCACTCCAGGGTATGCTGGCAGCAGTGCGCTCCACCACCAGACAGGTATGGACATTGGGGCAAGAGGCCAGTGCTTTATTGGCATTGAGTTTCAGTGGGATAGACTTGCCTGCGCGCAGGCCCTCATCGGCGGTAATCAGTGTCTGGCAGTCAGAATCCAGGATACGGTCTTTCAGCGCTTCCGGGGAGAAGCCGCCAAATACCACTGAGTGCACCGCGCCGATGCGAGTGCAGGCCAGCATGGCGTATACCGCCTCGGGGATCATGG
>JAUVBI010000249.1 GCA_030591305.1 Pseudomonadota bacterium | reverse complement strand
GGTGATCGCCACAATTGTCGAGCAGGAGTTGTCTGCAGCAGCGGCCAGAAGTATGAGCTCGCCTTTTTTGCCCGGTTACGTCTTTAAGCGCCAATCACCGGATCAGCTGGCGCGGCATTTCGGGGCCAGTTTTGTGATGAATTTCCAGGAGGCCAATCCACAGCTGGGGACGTGGCTTGGGCCCATTCGTTCAACCTATGGCCTGCACTATGTATGGGTAGACGTGGTGGAGGCGGAGCGCGATGCGACTCTGGATGAAGTGCGGGGACAGTTGCTGCGCGATCTGGAAATGCGTGCCAAGACTGATGCTCTGGCCTCTGCCATTGAAAAACTACGCCAGGATTATGAGGTGATTCTATGAAGATTCTTCGCGTCTTCCTCGCTGTGGTTTTAGCATCGTTGCTGGCACAGGTAGCACATGCCCACCGTTTTGCCCCCTCCCTGCTAAAGGTTACTGAAACGGCCGGGCAACACTACAATATAGTATGGAAAACCCCGGCACAGGCCACCAGCAGCATTCCCATAGAACCGGTCTGGCCCGAGAGCTGCGATGTGTTGGTCGTCAGTCCCGCGCAGATCGAAGGCACTGGTAGGGTGTTCAGCTGGCAATTACTTTGTGAAGACTTTGGCGATGACGGCCTGGTGGGCGAGACCCTGGCCGTCACCGGGCTGGGTGCCAACCAGGCCTCCGCCATGTTAATGATTAATTTACTTGATGGCCGCAGCTATCAGCAAGTTCTCAATGGCGAGCGCTTCGAGTTTGTTATTCCCGCTGAATCTGGCAGGGGAGAGGTAGTAAGAGACTATTCTGAACTGGGCTTCGAGCATATCTGGAGCGGCATCGACCACCTGATGTTTGTGTTCGGCCTGCTACTGCTGGTGGGTGGCGGCAAACGTCTGGTATGGACCATCACCGCATTCACCGTGGGACACAGTATCACGCTGTCGCTGGTTACCCTGGGCTACTTCAAATATCCCGTTGCCTGGGTGGAATTTACCATTGCCCTGAGTATCTTCGTACTGGCGGTGGAACTCACCCGGTCGAATAAAGGCGACTTGCTACGACGTTACCCCTGGTGGCTGGCAGGTGGTTTTGGCCTGTTGCACGGCATGGGGTTTGCGGGGGCGCTGGCTGAAACCGGGCTTCCCCAGGAAAACCTGCCTCTGGCGTTGTTATTCTTCAATGTGGGTATCGAGTTTGGACAGTTGGCATTTATTCTGGGTGCACTGGCGGTCTGGCAGTTGTTAAAACGGCCTGCTGGAACCAGGCCGGAACGGCTGTTGCCCATCCCTGTTTATATTCTGGGCAGCTTGTCGGCTATGTGGTGTATACAGAGGGGGCTGGAGGCGCTTGCCTAGTTCCCGCCCGGGACATTCTCTGGCTCCGGGGCGGCAGGAAAGGCGCCTTTCAGCCCAATATTGATCAATTATCTTCCCCGAATTCCCGTTGTGCGCTCAGGTGCAAGAAATTACTACATTCTCAGTATACAGTTTATGGATATAAGCGTTGAAATAATCTTTAAATCAACGTTAAATATCCGGTAACGCTGAGCTGAGAGTTGTTCGGCCTTGGTGAGTGGGTCGATTCGGCCTGCCTTATTCAAGACGCAGAAATAATAATTTGCCAGAGATTCTGGCGAGGATGCGGGGTTGAAACATTGGATAATAGTGTTAGATCTATCTGACACTCAGGCGGCAGCAGTTGCTGCGTTATCCCTATTAATCACGCTGCGCATTTTGCCCCACGAAATAAGTGGGTCCAGGCTGTGCCGCGGCGTGTTAGATAAATAATATAATGGAGATGTGCACTATGAAGACCCGATTGGAAAATATCATGCTAAAACCGCTTTACGTTGCCATTGCCCTGTCTGCGGCAGGTATTGGTAGTGCGGTTCAGGCTCAGGAACCAGCAAAAAGTGGTGCCGCCAGCATGTTGGAGGAGGTCATCGTTACCGCTCGTAAGCGAGAGGAGGGTCTGCAGGATGCCCCTATTGCTATCTCTGCTTTCACTGGCGATTCACTGGCGTATCGTGGGGCCACTAAACTTGATGATATCGCAAAGTTTGTTCCCAGCTTGACATTGGAAAATCACCCCGGTTTTGGTGGTGCATCCAGCTCTGCGGCTATTTATATTCGCGGTGTGGGCCAAAAGGAGTTTGTACCAACCTCTGAGCCGGGCGTGGGGCTATACGTCGATGGTGTGTATATCGCACGCTCAGTCGGTGCCATATTAGATTTGATCGATGTGGAGAGGGTAGAAATACTTCGCGGCCCTCAGGGCACCTTGTTCGGCCGCAATACCATTGGTGGCGCCATCGCCATTACCACAATTAAACCTGAGCCAGGCGGAGAGTTCGGCGGTAAAGTTGGTGCATTAGTCGGCAATGATAGCCGCGTTAATATTAATGGCTCGATGCATATTCCCATGGGTGAGACCATGGCAATGCGAGCGTCACTTGCGGTTATGCAGCAAGATGGCTATGTAGTGCGAACTGACGGCACAGACCTGGGTGATGACGATACTTTTACCGGGCGTTTAGCTTTTGCCTGGTACCCCAGTGACCGCTTGGAGGTAGATATAAATTTGGACGCTACCCGCGACCGTGAAAATGGCCCCGCGATGGAGCTGATAGATATCGACCTCACTGATTTGAGCCAGCTACAGGGCGTTGTTTTGGCGCCGCCACCACCAATGGCTTTTGTACACAATATTACGGCTGCGGCAATGGGCCCCGGTGTGCCCTGTGCGGTAGAGGATGTGGACGGCAACAACCTTCTGCCTTTCCCCAACCCCAACCTCGCCAGCCCCAACTGCTATGATGACCGCTACATAGGCGGGGAAAAGAACCAAGGCACAGCCGAGGCTTTCTCGGAGGCAGACGTATGGGGCGCTTCCGCAACCATCTCGTACGAGATATCCGATTCAATCACCCTGAAGTCAATTACGGCCTGGCGTGACCTGGATTCAGAATTTGCCCGGGACGGTGATCACTCCCCCCAGCGTATATCCCAGTTTCATGACACACTGGAGCAGGAGCAGTTTACTCAGGAATTCCAGTTGCTGGGAGCACATGACCGGATGAACTGGATTTTAGGTGCCTATTATTTTGCCGAGGAAGGGGATAACGTCAATACGCTTGATTTTACTATCTCCAATTTCCGCTCTGGTGGCCAATTTGATAACGAAGCTACGGCGCTGTTTGCCCAGCTGACCTATGACTTTACTGATCGCTTACACCTGACTGTCGGTGGACGCTATACGGACGAGACCAAAAAATTCCTGCCCGACCAGATTATCTATACGAACTACTACGCGGGCATCAGCACCGTTCTGCCTCCAGGGCACCCTCTGGCAGCATTGGATGCACCCTTTTTACAGGCCGGTAGCCGAGTGCTTCCATTCATTGAAAAGACTATTGAAATTGACGAGTTTACTCCTATGGTAAACCTGTCCTATGACTTTTCTGATGACATGATGATGTATGCAACCTACTCCGAAGGCTTCAAGTCTGGTGGCTTTACCCAGCGGGTATTTCCTCCTCAGGTGCAAGGGTTTACAGCGCCTGCAGATGCCACTGATCTCGATCTGATTCCAACCTTTGATCCTGAGTTTGTAGAGGTTTTCGAGTTGGGCTTTAAGTCCACACTGATGGATGGCCTCATGCGCATCAACGGTGCTATTTTCCACACAGACTACGACGACATGCAGGTAGAAGTATTTAATGCCGTTGCGCCTGTGACGCAGAACGTCGGTACTGCGTCAATTCAGGGTCTGGAGCTAGAAATTCAGGCTGCACCAGGCGATGGTTGGTTGATAGAAGGCAGTATGTCTTACCTGGATGCTGAGTATGACGATATCGATAGCGCAGTTACTCTGATTGCAAAAGACAATAGCTTTGAACGAGTGCCTGAGTGGGCTGGTAGTGTTGGCGTTTCTAAAGAGTTTATGTTGAGTAATGCCAGTACATTTGTTGTACGAGTGGACTGGAGTTATCGCGATGAGACTTATAACGACGCATTTAATGACGAGTTACTCAAAACTGATTCTTACAGCCTCTGGGATGCCAGTGTGCGCTGGACCAACAGTGCTGACGATCTGTCGTTTATTTTGTCTGGACGCAACCTGTCAGACGAAGAGTTCCTGATCACAGGTGTACACGGAACGGCTTTCCAGTCTTTTGAGGGGATGTATGACCGTGGCCGTCAGTGGACGCTGGAACTGCGTAAAGACTTCTAACTACTACCTGCTATAAGCTCGCCGTCAATGTGGCGGCGAGTTAACTCCTAGGGAGGGATATATGAGTAGCCGTTTATTAACCAATTTTGATCTGCTGCTCCCGGGAAGTCTGCAAGAAGCATTAGACATTCT
>JAUVBI010000146.1 GCA_030591305.1 Pseudomonadota bacterium | reverse complement strand
TTGGCTCTGCGCCCCCGCTCCAGTGCCAGCTTCAGGCAGGCGGCATCTTCCGGCTCAACACCAATGATGCGGGTTTCAGGCCATACATATTTCACATAGGCCGCCACACCGGCAATCAGGCCGCCCCCGCCCACCGGTACGAACAGCGCATCCAGTGGTGTCTGGTGCTGTCGCACAATTTCCATGCCTATGGTCCCCTGTCCGGCGATGACATCCGGGTCATCGAAGGGGTGCACATAGACAAGGCCTTTTTCTTTAACCAGCTTTTGTGCCTGGACATCAGCCTCCTCAAAGGAGTCACCGTGTAATACCACCCGTGCGCCGCGACGGCGAACCGCATCAACTTTGATTAATGGCGTTGTTCGTGGCATTACGATAATGGCTTTGACGTTCAGCTTTGCCGCCGCCATTGCCAGGCCCTGGGCATGATTGCCAGCGGAGGCGGCTACCACACCACAAGCGCGCTGCTCCTCGCTGAGCCGCACCATTTTGTTGTACGCCCCGCGCAGTTTGAAGGAAAATACCGGCTGCAGATCTTCCCGTTTTAACCAGATGTGATTGTCAAAGCGCCGAGATAAAAGCGCCGCTTCATCAATGGGCGTTTCCCTGGCGATATCATAAACACGTGCGTCGAGGATGCGTTTAATGTAAGACTGTGGCATATCGGTGATATTCTTGAGTTTTTAAGCGTGGAGACAGATTAGCATGACCCAGGACGAGCTAAAACAAGCGGTTGCCATGGCAGCGCTGAACTATATCCGCCCCAAACTGGAAAACGACTCGGTGATCGGCATAGGCACAGGCTCTACCGCCAACTGTTTTATTGACGCACTGGCCAGTATCAAGGGCCAGATCTATGCCACCGTGGCCAGCTCCGAGGCCTCGGCAGACCGTTTAAGGAAGCACGGTATTCCGGTCTATGAGCTCAACAGCGTGGACCAGGTAGACTTCTACATCGACGGCGCTGACGAGAGTAATGCCGCGCTGCAACTCATCAAAGGTGGTGGCGCCGCTCTCACCCGGGAGAAAATTGTGACGGCCGTGGCCAGAGAATTTATCTGCATTGCAGATGAAAGCAAGCTGGTTCACACACTGGGGGCCTTCCCCCTACCCATTGAGGTGATTCCCATGGCGCGCGGGCATGTGGCGCGTGAACTGGTGAAGCTGGGCGGTGACCCGGTTTACCGTGAGGGCGTGGTTACCGATAACGGTAATATCATTCTGGATATGTACAATTTTTCAATCGAGCAGCCGCTGGCAGTTGAACAGAAAATTAATGGCATTACCGGGGTTGTAACCAATGGGCTGTTTGCGCTTAAACCGGCGGATGTTTTGTTGCTGGGTACCAGTGAGGGAGTGAAAACCCTGCTGGCAACGTAATATTTTAAAAACGCCGCTTGAGTCCTTACAGGTTGCTCAGGACACGCGAAAAGACGCATCCATGCGGCGCTCGGCCTCGGCCATCCATGGCCTCAGACGGTCCTGAACAACCTGTAAGGACTCAAGCGGCTTGGAAAATTCTTCGTTTTCGACCTCATACAGCCTTACTTAAACAGCCGCGGGAAACGCGCAAGCTATACGCTACGCATCAAAAATTTTCCCCGGATTCATAATCCCCTGCGGGTCAAATGCGAGCTTAATCTGCCGCATGATCTGAACTTCCAGCTTTGATCGACTGTAGTGCAGATAATCTTTCTTCAACAACCCAACACCGTGCTCTGCCGAAATACTGCCCTCGTACCGCTGCACGATTTCAAATACCCACTGGCTGACCTGCGAGCACTGCCGCTGGAATTCCTCCATAGCCAAATTTTCGGGCTTCAATACGTTGAGATGTACATTGCCGTCACCAATATGGCCGAACCAGATAATTTCAAACTCGGGGTAGTGCTCGTTGACCACCGCCTCCACCTCAGCCAAAAAATCGGGTACGCGTGAAATAAGGGTGGAGATATCGTTTTTGTAGGGGGTCCAACGGGAGATGGTCTCGGAGATATCTTCGCGCAGGCGCCACAGGGCGTCGGCCTGGGCGATGCTCTGGCTCACCACGCCATCTATCACCCATCCGGCCTCAACACATTCTTCAAATAATTCCATCGCCAAGTCCATATCAGCAGACTCTATTTCGATCAGCGCATAGTAATCCGCCGCCGTGGCAAAGGGTCGCTGTAGATCCTGGTGCTTTACAACTTTTTGCAGGGCCAGTTCGGAGAAGAACTCGAAGGCACTTAAATCCATTGCGCCCTGGTATGCCCCCAACACTTTCATAATAGCGGGCATATCCACCGCACCCAAAACCAGCACTGCCAGCTCCTTCGGTGCTCTTGAAAGACGCATGGTGGCCTCGACCACGACCCCCAGCGTCCCCTCAGCTCCGATAACTAGCTGTCGCAGGTCATAACCTGCATTATTCTTGATCAGACCCCGGTTCAGGTCCAACAACTCCCCGGTGCCGGTGACTACTTTAAGACCCGCCACCCAATCCCGTGTCATCCCGTGGCGTATCACCTTTATGCCACCAGCATTGGTGGATATATTTCCCCCTATCTGACTGGAGCCACTGGAGGCAAAGTCCACCGGGTAAAACAGGCCCTGTTGTTCAGCAAATTGCTGTAATTGCTCCGTTATAACACCGGCACCGCAGCGTACTGTTCGATCTACCGAGTTAAAGTCTTCGAGGGTATTCATGCGGTCCAGTGCCAAAACCAGCTCGCCGTTAGCCGCCATTGCACCGCCACTCAAGCCGGTACGGCCACCGGAGGGCACTATGTCCAAATGCTCTGTGGCCGCCAACCGAACGACCGCCTGTACTTGCTCTATTGTAGAGGGAAGTACCACTGCCACCGGGCAGGGAGAGTGAACCGTGGTCCAGTCCTTCCCATATAAGGCCAGGGAAGGTTCGTCCGTGAGAACCCGGGCGTCCCCCACAATAGATTTGAGGCTGGACAGGACAGGAACAGCAAGAGGTGTGGGCACGCAGTTTTCCTCAGCTAAACGCACAATGAGCAGATTTGGAGGGCGCATATGATATCATATACGCCCTCCAAATCTGCTCATTCGGCACCCAGCCGGATACTGCAGCCTGGACACGCTCCTCAATCATTATGGATTTACCCGATATGGCCCCCCCATCAACTCAAGGCAAGTCGCTTGAAAAGCGTAAAATCAAATTTCTTCTACTGGAAGGTGTACACCCCTCTGCAGTGGAAACCTTGAAACGCGCCGGCTACGACAATATCGAATTACACAAAAAAGCACTGCCCCCAGCTGAATTGAAAGCGGCAATTGCCAAGGCTCATTTCGTAGGTATCCGCTCCCGCACCCAGTTAACGGAGGAAGTGTTTGAGTCTGCCAAAAAACTGGTGGCCGTGGGCTGTTTTTGCATTGGCACCAATCAGGTGGATCTGAGCGCAGCAACCCGCCGAGGCGTGGTTGTTTTCAATGCGCCTTTCTCCAATACCCGCAGTGTGGCCGAACTGGTTATTGCAGAGGCCATTTTGCTATTGCGTGGCATTGCCGAAAAAAACGCCGCGGCGCACCGGGGAGAATGGCAGAAATCAGCCATTAATTCATACGAGATACGTGGCAAGAAACTGGGCATTGTCGGCTATGGCAATATAGGCATGCAACTGGGTGTCATCGCAGAAGGCCTGGGCATGCAGGTGCAGTTTTATGATGTGACCAATAAACTACCTCTGGGCAATGCCCGCCAGATACCCTCCCTGAACCAGCTATTGGCCGACTCTGACGTGGTCAGCCTCCATGTTCCCGAAAGTACGTCCACCCAGAATATGATCGGCAAAAATCAACTTGCACATATGAAGAAGGGCGGTATTTTAATCAACGCCTCCCGCGGCACCGTCGTCGATATAGACGCCCTGGCAGCCTGCCTGGAAAGTGGCGCATTGGGTGGTGCCGGCATCGATGTGTTCCCCGAGGAGCCGCACTCAAATGAAGATGAATTTATCTCGCCCCTGCGCCGCTTTGACAATACCCTGCTAACCCCGCATATTGGCGGCAGTACCGTCGAGGCCCAGGAAAATATCGGCATGGAAGTTGCTGAAAAGCTAGCCCACTACAGTGATAACGGCACCACGACGTCCTCGGTCAACTTCCCCGGCGTGGTTCTACCGGAGCACTCGGGCTGTCACCGCCTGTTGCATATCCACCATAATGTTCCGGGGATAATGAGCGCTATCAATAATGTGTTTTCAGAAAATAAACTCAACATTTCGGCGCAGTATCTGCAGACCAACGATGCCATCGGCTATGTTGTTATCGATATCGATGCTGAGTACAGCGATCTGGCCCTGGGCAAGCTCGCAGGCATTGAGGGAACCGTCCGTTCACGGGTGCTATTTTAGATGCATTGTTTCAAGGTGTACTGCTTCCGATACCAGCCTTTAAGGATAGCGACGATACGTGGCTAATAAAAAGGACACTTTCCTGGCCGACCTGGTCGCGCAACATGGAACTCCACTGGAGAAGTTTCTGGCGCGCAAACTGAATAGCCCGGAAGATGCCGCGGAAGTTGCGCAGGATGCTTTTTTGCGCCTGCACCGCATGGCAGACCCGGAAAACCTGGACAATGCCAGGGCCTTTTTATTTCAAGTTGCCAACAATCTCGCCATAGACCAGTTGCGCCGCAGAACGCTTCATTTTCGTTTCCTGAACAGCGAAAAGAGCATGGCCTCGGACGGAGAACCCATGGATATCAACGCCATCGCCGCATCACCAGAGCAGATAATCAGCGCCAGAGAAAAATTGGCAGCCATATATCACGCCATTGATGAACTGCCCTTCAATGTCAAGCAGGCCTTTTTGTTACACCGCAAAACTGGTCTGTCCTATAATGATATAGCTCGACAAATGAATGTCTCGGTGTCCAGCGTAGAAAAGTATATTTTACAGGCACTAAAACACTGCCGTGCCCGGCTCGCTGCTTATTATGGGGACGAAGACATAAGCCCCCGAAAGTAGAAAAATGCTGTGAGGAGTTGAGTCTCTCATTCGTTTTACTGATAAGAGGCTGCCAAAACCGCATGGTTAATTTATAGCGCAAGGTCGCACACAAGAATAGGGAAGCAAAATGCTCGCAGAGCGCGATAACAGTATCCAGAGTGACCACGATACAGCTTTGAGCTGGATTGCCCGGTTCCGCTCCGGGTCTGCCGGCGATGAAGACCGCCAGGCATTCGCACTGTGGCTCGCACAAGACCTTCGCCATAAGCAAGCCATGGATAGCATGCTGGATATGTGGGAAGACCTCGCCAGTGTGCGCCAGATGTATTCTCGTGTTCCGGAGAAGGCTGCCAACCAGAGCCGTTACTGGCTACGAGCATCCATTGCCACCGCTGCCTGCCTGGCAGTGGCACTTTTTATCTGGCCACAAAACTCTCTGGACAGCAGCGCGAAGCAGTACTACCAGACGGCGCTGGGCGAACAGCGCACCATTGAACTCATTGACGGCTCTACCGTGGCGCTTAACACCAACTCCCGGGTGTCGGTTAACTACAGTAATGAACGCCGCAGCCTGGAACTACTCAGGGGCGAAGCCTATTTCGAGGTTGCCAAAGACCCCACCCGACCCTTTGATGTCGATACGGGCAGTGCCCGGGTGACCGCAATCGGCACAGCTTTTAATATCTACAGGGACAGACAAAACGCCCGAATTACCGTGACAGAAGGTGTGGTTCAGGTCACCGAACTGGGCGACACTGGCAATCGCGTACCAACAACTGAAATTCTTCATGCCAACCAACAACTGGACGCGAGCGACAGGGGCTTACGGGCCGCCACCTCTACGGATGTGAGCCACCATACCGCCTGGCAGAGAGGCGAGCTAATCGCCCAGGATATGACCCTGACAAATTTTGTCCGGCAAATTGAACGCTATCACGACATCCACATCCTGATCACCGATAGCAGTATTGCCGCGATAACAATCTCAGGTGTGTTTACGCTAAACGACCTCGAGCCAATACTACAAGCTCTACAACTCAGTCTGGGCCTGGAAGTCATTCCCGTGAATGACAAAATCCTGCAGCTGATCAAACCCCCTAGTTAAATATACCTCCCTCTCGAGATTTTCTGTGACCTGTAGCAATCATGGTTGCGTGAGCTC
Source organism: Pseudomonadota bacterium (assembly GCA_030591305.1). Next base: position 1,747 of record JAUVBI010000146.1, on the reverse strand, counting down.
TAATGCACCCAGGGCCGCCATCTCAGGCTCTAGCAGAGCCTCAAATGCCCGCCATTGGCCAATGGAGGATGTATACATAGGGCGGGTGACCTGACTTACGCTGGGAGTCGTGATATTTCGCTTGTTCTTATAAAACTCAAAACAAGCCGGCTCACTAAGTAAACCGCAGAATTTTAGTAAAGCGGCAATCTCAATATCCGGATTATTCACCAGATTTTCATAGTTCTGCAAGCGCACGGTATCGGCGAATTGACTCCTCCAGTGCGCCATTATTTCCTGATATTTTTCATAATAAAGAATAATAGTTTCGAAGGAACTTGAAAACTCGTTGCCCACGCTAAAGTTCTGTCGATACAAGCTGATGGCATTATCTCTAGGGTCACGCCTTGAATCGATAATGAGCGCCTCTGGGAACAGAACCTTGATCAATCCTACATGAACAAAATTACTCGGCGTCTTATCGATAAAGAAGTCACAATCATCGTGCAAATAAGCCCCCACCTTATTGAGGTAGTGTGCGCGCATAACTGCTATTTTGTTTTTTGACAGTATCGGCAAAGCTCTGGCATACCCTCCGGACACCTCCAACTGCAACGCCATACGCTCCATAAAAGGCAGCTCATCTGTAGCCAGCACTCTGGAATGCGAGCTAAGAATCTGCTCAATTAAAGTGGTGCCGGATCGCGGCATGCCTATAATAAATATGGGTGTTACAGTACCCTTGCGATCCCCTGTACCAACTGTCTGTTCGTCAAGATTGATATTCTGTAGTGCCTCAACGAGCAGGCAGAAGTGATCTTTCTGGAATGGCGCAAGCTCTTGACGCAGCTGATTTCCTCGATGGTAATAAACCAGAGCTTGCGCTGAATCTTGATTTTGCTCCGCAGCGCGGCCGAGGGCAAAGCTCAAGGCGGAGGCCTGCATCGGGATTTCTCTTGAACGCTCCAACTCCCCCACCATGGTCTGAATTTCTTCAGTAGAAAACCGATAATTTTTCATATCGGCCAAGCTCCAATAACCGGTACCACTCTTGCCAGGGCTTAACCTGATATACCGTTTATAGTGGGTTTCGGCCTGCTCGACATTCCCTCGTATCTTGTACAGGTGGCCCAGCTGCAGCCATGTGGCCCCTATTTCTGGCCTCCTCTCCAAACAAGAGTGAAAACAGGTTTCTGCCTGCTGATCTAGGCCCAGCTTTAGGCTGGCTATTCCCAGACGATACAAAGCCAGTTCACCCGGTTCGCCTCGATCTCGTATCTCGCTGTAAAGCTGCACTGCCAGAGAGAATAACTCCAGCTGAAAACACACTGAGGCCAACTCCCTGAGTGATTCTGTTGAAAAGCAACCCAGGGGCTCCTCTGCTAGCGCTTCGGCAGCGGTGCCAGCAACTAACAACTGGCCGTTCATTAATAGCACCACTACCTGCAAAACGCGGGCGACAATATTGTCTGGGTCATGCTTCAGAATGCGCCTTAGCATGAAGTGAGCAGGTGAAGGTTTATTGGACGCCAGGGCCTGACGCACATTAGCAATACGGATTTCGAAAGTATTACTCAATTTAAATATCCTCTGGTTGAGCCAGTCTGGTTTGAATGTCACACCGTTGACCGCCATGGCGGGTCAGGACCGGAGGCACGCATCCTACACGAGAAATCCAACAGGGCGGAATCCAGGCCAACAACCTAAATGCATTCACTACTAAAATAACCGATAATGAAGACACAGGATCGATCACCTGAATCATATA
>JAUVBI010000048.1 GCA_030591305.1 Pseudomonadota bacterium | reverse complement strand
TTTTCCATCTCTGCAGCCACATCTTGCAGCGCGGGCCCAACCCGTACTTTTACTTCCTCCGGACGCAGGGCTTCTCCACACTCACTACAGGTCAGGAGGGGCGTGGTTTTCTTGCCACAGGCCAGATGTACGTATTCCAGCGGCGCGCCCTGCCCGCCATCCATCCATTCGTCGCCCCAGCGGGTGAGACTCATCAAAACAGGATACAGCCCCAGCCCTTTGCGGGTGAGGCGATATTCGTAACGAACAGGCTTATTGTTATAGGGCACTTTCACCAGGACACCCTGCTCCACCAATTTTCCCAGGCGTTCAGACAGGCGGTGACGGGTAATACCCAGGTTGCGCTGAAACTTGTCAAATCGACGGGTACCAAAGAACGCATCACGAAGAATCAACAGCGTCCAGCGCTCTCCTACGACGGAGAGTGTTCGCGCCACAGAACAAACCTGTTGATCGATATCATTCCATCGCATCGCTACTCCCCCCGTTACTGTCAGCCATTAATCAACAGATGTACCCAGATACTGGCAGCATAGCCCAAGGCAATAACGGGGGTCCATTTCAAGTGACCAAAGAAGGTGTATTGCCCTCTCGCCTGCCCCATCAGTGCCACGCCGGCAGCTGAACCGATCGAGAGCAAGCTGCCACCCACACCTGCGGTCAGGGTTACCAGCAACCACTGCGTCTGCCCCATTTCCGGATTCATGGTCAGCACCGCGAACATCACGGGTATGTTATCGACAATGGCCGACAGCACTCCCACCAGAATATTGGCATTGGTAGCACCCAACTCACCGTACATAAATTCGGAGGTCATCCCCAGATAGCCGATAAAACCCAGGCCGCCCACCGCCAGAATGACACCGTAAAAGAAGAACAGGGTATCCCACTCGGCCTTGGCAATTTTGTCGAAGATGTCGAAATCGTCTTCGATTATATTGCCCGTGGGCATATCCGATGTATCTATCTCGATATTACCCTTTCTGCGCAAGTAGTAACCGAAGAACTTCAAATAGGCCAGGCCGGTCATCATGCCAAATACGGGCGGTAGATGCAGGAAGTTGTGAAAGCTGACAGCGGTAACAATGGTCGCCAGGAAAAGCACCACGATAGCTATTCCACCGGGCTTCATCCTGGCCAACTCTCCCTCGGTTTTTTCCGGACGGCCGGTGGGCAGTGCAAACTGCATAATAAGAGCCGGGATAACAAAGTTGACCACCGACGGGATAAACAGTTTGAAGAAAACAGAAAACTCAAGAATACCTTTTTGCCACACCATCAGCGTAGTGATATCGCCAAAGGGACTGAAAGCGCCACCGGCGTTGGCAGCGACTACAATGTTTACGCAACCTATCGCAACAAACTTGGGCTGATCCACACCTACTGCCAATATCACCGCGCACATAATCAGGGCCGTGGTGAGGTTGTCGGCAATGGGTGAGATAAAAAAGGCCAGAATGCCGGTAAGCCAGAACAGTGTCCGGTAACTAAAGCCCTTGAGCACCAGCCAGTCGCGCAAGGTGTCAAAAACACCGCGCTCCAGCATGGCGTTAATATAGGTCATTGCCACCAGCAGAAAGAAAAACAACTCAGCGTATTCGAGGAAGTTATGGCGTATCCCAATTTCTGCGGCGTGGGTATCACCGGTGCTGTTATAGGCAAACGCGATTAACACCCATATCAAACCCGCGGCCAGAAGAACCGGTTTGGATTTTCGCAGGTGCAGTTTCTCTTCCATGATCACCAGTACGTAGGCGAGTACGAACAGGACAAGAGCGGCATAACCAACCCAGTGATTGGTCAAATCAAGATGTGCAACCTCCCCGGTAGAGGCAAGTGCAGCACTGGAAATAAACAAGGAGAATATTAAAACGAGTAATTTCATCTTTTTAGTCACGTTCGTTGATTGATGGTAGCTGACCAGATCTTGTGAGCACGGCAGCCCAACTCGCCATGTATACCTACTATACAGGCCGCACATAAAAAAAGGGGTGGATTTTTCATCCACCCCCTCATATTTCTTACCACTGTTTAGCCAAACTGGTTCATTGTGTTGTCTTCACCAGATGCCTTCAGGGCCTGATCGCCGGAGAAGTACTCCTTGTGGTCATCGCCCATATTTGAGCCAGCCATATCCTGGTGCTTAACACAGGCAATGCCCTCGCGAAGCTCCTTGCGCTGCACACCTTTCACGTAGGCCAGCATTCCCTCTGCACCAAAGTACCCCTTGGCCAGGTTGTCGGTAGACAGTGCTGCCGTGTGGTAGGTTGGCAGGGTAATCAGATGGTGGAAGATTCCTGCTTCCCTGGCCGCGTCAGACTGGAATGACTGAATTTTGTCATCGGCAGCTACCGCCAGCTCTGTCTCGTCATAATCCACACTCATCAGTGCATCACGATCATAGGCAGACACGTCCTTGCCCTCTTCAGACCAGGCATCAAATACCTGCTGGCGGAAGTTCAGGGTCCAATTAAAGGAAGGTGAGTTGTTGTAAACCAGTTTCGCATTGGGGATAGTCTTGCGAATGGCACCTACCATGTCACCGATTTGGCGAACGTGGGGCTTTTCTGTTTCGATCCACAGCAGGTCAGCGCCGTTTTGCAGGCTGGTTATGCAGTCCAGCACGCAGCGGTCGATACCGGTATCCGCCTTGAACTTGTACAAACCGTTGGGAAGGCGCACAGGCTTGACCAGCTTACCGTCCTGCTTGATGATCACATCGCCCTCATTAACGTCCTCAGCGGACTCAACAACAGTAGTCTCCAAAAAGGCATTGTACTTGTGGGCCAGATCACCCGCGTCTGTGGACACCGGAATTTTCTGGGTCAGGCCAGCACCCAGAGAGTCGGTGCGCGCAACAATGATACCGTCGTCTACACCCAGCTCAAGAAATGCATAACGAATTGCATTGATCTTGGCAAGGAAGTCCTCGTGGGGAACCGTTACTTTGCCGTCCTGGTGACCACACTGCTTAGCATCTGAAACCTGGTTCTCGATCTGGATGGCACAGGCACCCGCTTCAATCATGCGCTTGGCAAGCAAATAGGTGGCTTCTTCATTACCAAAGCCGGCATCGATATCGGCAATAATGGGTACAATGTGGGTCTCATAGTTGTCGATGGCATCTAATGCTGCCTGCTCCGCTGCCGCATCACCCGCTGCCTTCGCATCGTCGAGGTCGTGAAACAGGTGACCCATTTCCCTGGCATCAGCCTGGCGCAAGAATGTGTACAGTTCTTCAATCAGCGCGGGAACCGATGTTTTCTCGTGCATAGACTGGTCTGGCAGAGGGCCAAACTCAGAGCGCAGTGCCGCAATCATCCAGCCTGACAGGTAGAGGTAGCGCTTGCTGGTCGTGCCGTGGTGTTTCTTAATCGCCAACATCTTCTGTTGACCAATAAAGCCGTGCCAACAGCCCAGTGACTGAGTGTACTGGGAGGAATCAGCATCATACTCAGCCATATCCTGGCGCATGATACCGGCCGTGTATTTTGCGATTTCAATCCCTGTTTTAAAGCGGTTCTGAGCCTTCATGCGGGCGGCGTATTCAGGGTTGATCGCACCCCAGGCACTGCCCTGTTCGGCACGAAGGCTGGTAATAGCCTCTATATCACGTTTGTAGTTTGACATGGTAATACCTCTGGTTTTCAATACGGTAGTTGGGTGACGTGCTGCGTATCTTAGTGACCCAAGCACTATAAATGAAATCAATAGTATATATCCCTACTATTCATATTATGAATTAAGTGTGTTTTTATGAGACAAAATCTACGGAACTGCTATTGTTAGCGTACGCTAGCGTCAACAAAACCCTACTGGAGCACTTACATGGCATATTTCATCACCGGCGGCACAGGCTTTATTGGCCGATTTTTCATAGACAAGCTCAAGGAGCGAGACGGTGATATCTATGTGCTAACCCGCCCTGGCTCAGAGCACAAGTTCGAGGCACTACAGGAACGGTTTGGAGAAGGCAGCGACCGTTTGAAAGCTGTTAGCGGAGACCTAACCCAGAGTTTGCTGGGTCTGGATGACAAAATCATTAATTCCCTCAAGGGTAAAATCACCCATTTTTGCCACTTTGCCGCAGTGTACGACATTGGGGCCAGTGCCGAGGCCCAGTCGACCACCAATATCGACGGTACCCGCAACGCCATCAGGCTGGCCAAGGCCCTGGATGCCGGGTGCTTCCAACATGTCAGTTCCATCGCCGCCGGCGGACTGTATAAGGGCACCTTCCGGGAGGACATGTTCGAGGAGGCCGAGAACTACGATCACCCCTACTTCGCCACCAAGCATGAATCCGAGGGTATTGTGCGCAGAGAATGTGAAGTACCCTGGCGCATCTATCGACCAGGAATGGTTATGGGCCATTCAAAGACCGGAGAAATTGACAAAATTGACGGTGCCTATTACTTCTTCAAAACTCTGCAAAAGCTACGCAAAGCCCTGCCCCCCTGGGTGCCGCTGATTGGCATAGAGGGCGGCAAGTTCAATGTGGTACCCGTGGACTATGTGGTCGATGCCATGGATCATATCGTTCATCTTGAAAACCTCGATGGCAGCTGTTTCCACCTGACAGACCCCGAGCATTACAGCATGGGCAAGCTGATCAATATCTTCGCCGAGGCCGGCCATACACCACAATTCAGCATGCGTCTGGATACACGGATGTTTGGCTTTATTCCCAGAGTTGTGCGGGACACTATTGCCGGACTGGCACCGGTCAAGCGCATCATAAAAACCATCTACGACGATATGGGTCTACCCGAATCGGTGAATCTGTTTATCAATTACCCCACACGCTACGACAACCGCGACACCGAAAGAGCCCTTAAAGGCAGTGGTATTAGCGTCCCCTCCCTGCAGGACTACGCACCGGTTGTCTGGGATTACTGGGAGCGCAACCTGGACCCCGACCTGTTTGTAGACCACTCGCTTGAAGGTAATGTAAAAGATAAGGTTGTCCTTATTACCGGTGCCTCCTCGGGAATAGGCAAGGCCAGCGCCATGCGTCTCGCCGGTGCCGGCGCCCACGTTTTACTGGTCGCACGCTCCGCCGACAAACTGGAAGAGACCGCCGCTGAAATAACTGAATTAGGTGGGAAATGTTCTATCTACCAGGCCGATGTTTCCGATCTGGAAGACTGCGACAGGCTGGTCGCTGACGTCCTGAAAGACAATGGTTTTGTCGACATTCTGGTCAACAATGCCGGGCGCTCTATCAGGCGCTCACTGGAGTATTCCTTTGACCGTTTTCATGACTTTGAACGCACCATGCAAATCAACTACTACGGCGCTATTCGCCTGATTATGGGCCTGGCCCCCTCCATGCTGGCCGCGCGAAAAGGTCAAGTCATCAACATTTCATCCATCAGTGCCCTGGGGCCCAGCCCGAGATTTTCGGCCTATGTCGCGTCAAAGTCAGCACTGGATGCCTGGACCCGTGCTGCGGCGGTAGAGTTTTCTGACCGCAATATCCGCTTCACCACAATCAATATGCCGCTGGTGAGAACACCCATGATCAGCGCAACCTCGGTCTACGACTCCATGCCCATCATCGGCCCGGACGAGGCGGCAGAAATGGTAGCTGAGGCGGTGATTAAAAAGCCCAAGCGCATCGCCACTCGTCTGGGCGTATTTTTACAAGTGATGACCGCCGTTGCACCCAAGCTTTCGGAAGTCGTTATGAGCACTGTATTCCAGATGTTTAACGATTCCGCCGCGGCACGGGGGGATAAAAAGACGGAGAAGGTGGAAGCCTCAAGCGAGCAGGTGGCCATTGCAGCCCTGATGAAGGGGGTGCATTTCTAGAAAGTGCCCCACTCTGTAACAAAAAGCGGAGCGGGCTCACGCCCCTCCGCTTTTTTATGCCAGGCTATTTAAATTTCAAAGCGGTAGCGCCGTAGGTAAACTGCACCCCACAGCGCAATACCGGCAAATACCAAACCACCTATTAAATGGGGGTAGTTGATTGCAGACCAGTCCGGGCCATACAGGTAAAACCCTACGGCCTCGCCCTCATCGACATAGTGCGGCAGGTGAGGACCAATCAGGCCTCCCATATACTCAGTGCCCAGAAATATTTCCTCTATGGCAACCACTGCAATTACCGGTGCAAAGGCCAGCATAAAAGGCGAGCGCTTTGCCGCTGCAGAGGCCAGCAATAGCCAGGCAAAAAATGGAGCCATCCACGCAGCAGATAGTATCCAGCCGCCAATCTGGTTAAAGAACAAAGAACCGAACTCAATGTGGCCGAGTATCAACTGAAAAGGGTCCATGTCCATTCGAACCACCATCAGCATCGCCAACAATATGGTCGCCAACTGCGTCAATATCGAGGCCGCGATATAAATCACCGGCACAACAATCATGGCGACAAGCAGTTTGGACAGTACTTCCTCCCACTCGGAAACCGGCATGGACTTCCAGAACAGGATACTGCGGTCTTTCCTGTCCTGGTAAAGCGAGTTCATCAAATAGTTTATGACAACCAGAATCAGCACCAGAATCAGCACGTTGTGCAGCATATTCAGCATCGGGTTCAAGCTTTCAAATTGCTCATCGAGTTCATTCGATCTGTCTCGGCCAGACTTGGGCTCGAAGGTCCACTCCCTGGAAAAATTCCAATCTTCCTCTGAAACGCCACCCTCACTTTCCTCAATAGTCCAGGTTTGCACCTCCTGATTACCGTTGTCATCTATTTGAATGGTGATATTCATTCCGCTGGCACTGCCCTCATCCAGCAGCACCTGCATCATGGCATCCCCCATAATGGTCACCCGGTTGGCCAGCAAAACACTGACCAACATGACCAGAGAAAGACCCACAGCAATTGCAATAGGTGCCCAGAGCAGGGAGTTTTTATTCTCCTGAATTTCTCGCTGCAGCAGAGTGAACACACGATTTGATTGTGAATTGGCCATGTCTATGCTCCTCCTACCGTGGCGACAAACAAGTCAGACACCGATGGTGTACGCAGTGTTCCCAGGGTTTCAAGAAGCTCTCGCTCAATCCCCTCATAAATAATGGCCTTGCCTCCCAGAATACTTCGCGTGCCGACATGAGGTATTGCCTCGGCCTTCGCCACCGCCTCTCCAACAACGTGTAGCTCTACGTACTCGTCCTCTATGGCCAACATGGATTTCTGCAACACCAGCTTGCCCTTGTCCATAAACGTCACATCTGTGAGGATATTTTGTACTTCCTCAATTTGATGGGTGGAAATAATAATGGTTCTCTCTCCGTCAAAGTAATCATTCAACAGCTGCTCAAAAAAACGTTTGCGGAACAGTATATCCAGACCCAGAGTCGGCTCATCCAGAATTAACAACTTGGCATCAATCGCCATCACCAGGGCGAGGTGCAGTTGCACGGTCATACCCTTTGATAAATTCCTGACCTTGCGCGACAACTTGACCTCGGTGGCTGAAAGAAAAGCTTCGGCCTGTTCACGGTTGAAGCGGGGGTGAATACCCGCGACATAATCAAGCAGTTGCTTTACGTTCATCCACTTGGGAAGTACTGCCGTGTCGGCGATAAAACAGACTTCCTCCATCAGTGCCGACCTGTTGGAGCGGGGGCTCTTACCCAACACTTCCAGTTCCCCATGGTATTCACTGAGGCCCAATAGTGTGCGTAACAATGTGGTTTTGCCGGCGCCGTTGGGGCCAATAAGCCCTAGAACCGAGCCCGCTTTCAACTCGAAGTCGATCCCATCTATCGCCTTGATATCGCCAAAGGATTTGGCCAGGCCTCTCGCCTTGATGATATTCACCATCAGATTCCCCCCCCTATCTTAAGCAACTGCTCAATGACGCCCTTCATATCCAACCCCAGTATTTTTATTCGCTCGGCAAATGCTGGCACTTCTTCATTGATAAAAGAGTGCTGCTCATTGTGTGTCAGGGATTCACGCGCACCGGCTGTGACAAACATACCCAGGCCGCGCCGCTTTTCCAAAAGCTCTGTTTCAACCAGTTCCTGGTAGGCCTTACCCACCGTCAGATGGTTAATCTGGTAATCAGAAGCGACCTGGCGCACCGACGGCACCGCCTCACCCTCGGCAAAAGAACCATCCATAATACGCTCCACAACCATATCCTTCAGTTGTTTATATATCGGTTGTTTGTCATTCCACTCTACAGACACCAGTTTACGCTCCCTCTAATAGGACCCCTGCTACAAGGGCTCAACATCTCCAGAACCCAATATTGATTGGCTTATTTCCGGTGACCCGCGGTAATATACAGCGCCACTTCCCATAATATTGACATCCAGCTGTTCCGCTGCACTGACCTTGGCCTCACCCGAACCCGCTATATTGATCTCAACAGACAACGCCTCCAGGTTTTTCAGGTCGACGTCACCAGAGCCCGCCAGATTGATTTCCAGTTCTGTTGTCTCGCTTTTCTCTTGCACACTGATGTCACCCGAACCCGCCAACGAGACCTTTACTTTGACCGCTTTCATCCGGCCCATGTAAAGCTCACCAGAACCCGACACCACAATTTTTACATCCTCACCCTCAAGTTCCACAACCTGCACTTCGCCAGAGCCACTTACGATCAATGACAGGTCACGCCCTCTAACTCCAAAGAGTTTTATTTCACCAGAGCCGTCGACTGAGACGTAGAGGTCTTCGACTACCAGTGGCTTTACATAGATGTCACCAGAGCCGGTGAGTTGTATGTGCTCAATGTCTATGACTGTCAGTTTAAAGCGCACACGACCAAAATCGTTGCTGTGCTTCTTGGAGCTACCCAACACAAGCGTGTCGCCATCCAGGAAGAAGGGTTGCTTCTCCAAATCGGAGGTTCTGCCTCGCACCAGTAACTCGACAGTATCCCCCTGGCTGATCTCAACTTCCGCCGAGCCCATAACCACAACCCGCTCAAATTCCAGACCCTCTACTTGCTGGGTCTCTGCGCGACTGGGCAGGGATACGAGTAAGGCACAAAGGAGAAACAGTGACGAGAAGAAAAGAACACGACTATCGCCCCGCCCCACGACACTTTTCCGTTTAGTTAGAAACGATCTAAGAAGCATTTTTCCGACCCTTGTTGATATGGTGTTATATGTGACTATAACACCTAATAAAACTGAAACAAGGACTTTTATAAGTAATTTTTATTTACTTATTTATCAACAACTTACCCTATAGAAAAGGGTCCTAGCGCTTTTTCCGACCCTTGTTTTTATCGTTATTATCTTTTTTAGCAAAGGTTTTTATCCGACGCTTACGCGAAACCTGGCGCTCGGTGAGCTTGTTTCGCTTTTCGGTAAAGGGGTTCTCACTGGCCTTGAATTCGATTCTTACCGGCGTACCCACCAGGTCCAGCTCCCGGCGGAACACTTTTTCCAGATAGCGCTGATAACTGACGGGGACTTTGCCGGTCTGGTTGCCGTGAATGACGATAATAGGTGGGTTCTGCCCCCCCGCGTGGGCATAGCGCATTTTGATTCGCCTGCTGTTGATCATGGGTGGGGGGTGATCAAATACAGCCCCTTCCAGAATTCGGGTCAGGGCATTGGTGTTGAGTTTTTTGGTGGCCGACAGGTAGGCGGCGTCGATGGAGGCATACAGATGACCCACACCCGTGCCGTGCAGGGCCGAGATAAAATGCGTATCGGCATAGCTGGCAAACTGTAATCGGCGGGACAGTTCGGTCTTGATGCGACCCTTGTCGTAGGAATCCAGGCCGTCCCATTTGTTAATGGCCAGTACCAGACCCCGCCCCGCCTCTATACAGTGACCCAGTAAATGCAGGTCCTGATCAACAATGCCATCATGGGCATCTATCATCAGTACAACAACATGGGCGTCATCTATCGCCTTGAGGGTTTTAACAATGGAGAACTTTTCCACCGTGAGTTTAATGTTCTTGCGTCTACGAATACCGGCGGTATCGATGAGGGTATAGTGCTTATCTTCTCTTTCAAAATCGATGTATATGCTGTCCCGTGTGGTGCCGGGTTGGTCGTAGACCACCACCCGCTCCTCACCCAGCATACGGTTTACCAGTGTGGATTTACCCACATTGGGGCGCCCCACGACCGCGACGCGAGTACTGTACTCGCGGTGTGCCGTCACCTCCGCTTCGTCTTCGGGAAAGCTGGCGAGCACCTTATCTATCATGGAGCGCACACCGCGCCCGTGGCTGGCGGCAATAGCGTGCATTGAATCTACGCCCAGTGAATAAAAATCACTGACCGCAACTTCTTCGTTGATGCCATCAATTTTATTAACAATCAGATGAAAGGATTTATTGCGCTGGCGCAGGTGTTTCGCGAGTGCTTCATCAATGGAGTTCAAGCCCTCACGGCCATCCACCATAAACAGTACAGCATCGGCCTCCTCAATGGCCAGCAGAGACTGACCTGCCATCTGGGTGTCGATTCCCTCTTCATCACCGCGGATTCCGCCGGTATCGATAACAATAAACGGGCGGGTATCCATTCTTGCTTCACCGTACTTCCTGTCCCTGGTTAAGCCGGGAAAGTTGGCCACCAGCGCATCTCGACTGCGTGTAATCTGGTTAAACAGCGTCGATTTGCCAACATTGGGACGCCCCACAAGGGCGATAATCGGAAGCATTCAGAACTATCCCTTTGCAGTAATCTGGTAGGCGACGAGCTTGCCACTGTTGCCGTACACGTAGAGCGTATTCCCATCACTCAACATATCTGCCCTGGCACCATCGCCATCGACCTTTACTCGACCGACAAATTCTCCATCAACCTGGGACATCAGGTGCACAATACCCTCGTAATCTGCCACTGCGAGATAACTGCTCACCGGCGTGGGCCGCGATAATTCGCGATAACCCAGTGCAGTCTGCGACCAGCGCTCACCCTGGCCACTGCGTAGCCAGGCCGTTACCGTACCGTCTTCATCGGTGACATATACATTACCAAAACCTTGGGAAACACCGGCAAAAGACGATACTTCCTGCTGCCACAGTTTACGCCCGGAGGCGACGTCAATTGCCACCATGCGGCCTTGATAACTGGCGGCATATAATTCCTTGCCCGCAAGAATCATACTGCCATCAACATCCACAATTCTCTCTATTTCAGATCGACCCTGGGAAATTGCCACTCTTACTTCCCAGGCAATAGCACCGGTGTTCGCATCCAGTGCCAGCACGCGGCCCGTGGCAAAGCCTGCGTAAACCATATTGTTGTTCAGGATTGGCGTGCTGGTTCCGCGAATGGTTAACACCGGAACATTGCTGTCAAAGGTCCAGATTTTTTCGCCTGTTTCGAAATTCAGGGCCTGCACTCGCCCCTCATAACTCTGGGCAATAACCACCTTGCCGTTAGCCTGAGGTGGGGCCAATACTTCACCACTGAGGCGGGTGGTCCAGTTGACAGAACCGTTGCCTGCATCCAACTGTAAGACCGAGCCGTCTCTGCTGCCTACCATCAGTGTATTTTCATAGACACCGACGCCACCCGACAGGGTGACATCCAACTCAACCTCCCACTGTATTTTTCCTGTGTGGCGATTTATCGCGGCAACTTCGCCATCGGCGGATGCAATATAGATGGTGTCACCCGAAATGACGGGTTGAATTTTATAGTAGCCATCCCCCTGGCCATCACCGATGCCCTGAGACCAGATCTTCTTGATCTTTACCGTCTGCTCTATGTTGAGCAACTCTACCGGTGCGGTGAGATCCTCGTCATCATCCATGTCAAACCAACCGCTCACCGTACTACAGGCGCTGAGGCTCAAAACCAATGATATTGCACCCAGCTTACGCCAGTTTACGCTTGGAATTTGCATGCTAACGTTCCTGCTCCTGCGAGGCGCTTTCAACCTCGGCGTTGTCAATCTCATCGGCGGTATCTTCGGATGCGCCTTGTTCAACAGTCATTTGTACAGCCCTGGCGGGCACTGGATTTAAGCTCTGGAGTTTCTGATCCAGCGTGGGAATACGTCCATCAGCAGCGCTCTGGGCCAGGGCCATTTTGGCTTTTTCATAGGCGTTTATTGCATCGTCCGGACGCTCCAGCTGCATATAAATATCACCCTGGACTACCGCATAGGAAGCGGCATAGGCACCATTCATTCCCTTGGCCAAAATATCCAGGGCCTGGTCTATATCACCGGAGGACGCCAGCACCCTGGCCAAACGAAGCTGGGCGACATCCGCAATGTCGGATTTTGCGGGCGCCTTGCTCAGCACCCACTGCAGCTGTGCTTTTGCCTCTTTCAGGTCATTATTTTTAACTGCCAATTTGGCCAGATGCAAGGCTGCAAACTGAGCATAGCTGGTGCCTGTGTATTCATTTCTAAGCTGGCCTGCAAGGGCTTTGGTCTCGGCAAACTCCTTCTCTTCGACTGCGGCGCCATTGAGGCTCTCCAGCATCGCCTGATAGACGTGGGAGGCATTTTCAATGCGCGCATTATCGTAGTCCTTCCAGCCTTGCCAACCAAAGCCGGCCGCCAGGGCGAGCACAATGGCAACCACAGTAGAGCGGCCATTTTCATCCCACCAACGGCTTATCGCTTCAACCTGTTCTTCTTCTGTACGGTATGTATCCATTCTCTATTTTTCTCACTCAACTCTTTAATCGGTTGCAAGCGCTGTTTTCAACAGCGCCTGTAATTCTGACAGCTGACAGCTCTGCTGAGCCATCCTCTCGCCACTCTCTTTCTTCACTCGCATCGGCTTGACCGTGACTGTGCCCGCTGAAACTTCGTCTTCGCCCCAGATTAACGCCAATCGCGCACCACTTTTATCGGCTTTTTTCATCTGGCTCTTAAAGCTGCCGCCGCCGGTGTGCTGAACAATTTTGCACCTTGGAAATTCATCGCGTAGCGATTCAACCGTGGACAGGGCCACCTTGCAAGCACCATCGCCCACGGCGACAACATAGACATCGGCCACAGGATCGGCCACCGCATTGCCATCGGACATCTCTGCCAGTAACAATACAAGACGCTCCATGCCCATGGCAAAACCAATACCCGGTGTTTCCCTGCCACCTAACTGCTTGACCAGGCCATCGTAGCGCCCACCACCACAGACGGTACCCTGTGCACCAAGACGGCTGGTTACCCACTCAAAAACAGTCTTATTGTAGTAATCCAGCCCGCGAACCAAACGGTTGTTCAAGGTATAGGCGACACCTGCAGCATCCAGCAGTTCACACAGTGTCGAAAAGTCATCAGCAGATTCCCGGTCGAGGAAATCGGACATTGACGGCGCCCCATCGAGTACAGCTTGGGTCGCGGCATTTTTACTGTCAAGAATTCGCAGGGGATTGCTTTCGAGGCGTCGCTGACTATCCTCATCCAGTTGCTCCACATATTGCTGCAGGTAGGCAACCAGGGCATCGCGATAGCGCTGCCGACTCTCGCTGTTACCGATAGTATTGAGCTGTAACTCAACACCTTCCGCTATCCCCAGTCGACGCCACAGTCGCGCTGTCATTACAATCAACTCGGCGTCCATGTCCGGGCTGGCAACACCAAAGGCCTCTGCCCCTATCTGGTGAAACTGGCGCTGACGGCCTTTTTGCGGCCGCTCATAGCGAAACATGGGGCCTGCGTACCAGTAGCGTTGCGGCGTGTTTAAAACACCGGCCTGTATGGCGGCGCGCACACAGCCAGCCGTACCCTCGGGCCGCAGGCTCATGCTCTCACCATTGCGGTCATCAAAGGTGTACATTTCCTTTTCGACGATATCGGTGGCTTTGCCTATGCCCCGGGTAAACAATTCAGTGTATTCAACAATGGGCAGGCGAACTTCACCATAACCGTAACTGGTAAGCACTTCGCTCACGGTGCTCTCCAGAAACTGCCAATGGCGAGAGTTATCAGGGAATATATCAACCATCCCCCGAATTGATCGGTAGTTACTCACCTGTTCTCCTCAAGCTCGCGTTCACGGTCCAGCCGCGCTGCGCGTTGGCGAATCACCTGCTCCAGATGATCGACAAAGTCTTCATTACTGATTTTGTGATTGGGTTCCCCGTCCACGTAGATCAGATTGCTGGGCGTGGCTCCGGTAAGCCCCACATCGGCCTCTTTTGCCTCGCCGGGCCCGTTGACAATACAGCCAATAACGGCCACATCCATGGGCGTGCGAATATCCTCAAGGCGCTGCTCGAGAACATTCATGGTGGCGATCACATCAAAATTCTGACGTGAACAACTGGGGCAGGCAATAAAATTGATGCCGTTGCTGCGCAGCTTGAGACTCTTGAGGATTTCAAAACCCACTTTTACTTCCTCAACCGGGTCGGCAGCCAGGGATACGCGCAGCGTATCGCCAATTCCGTCACGTAGCAGCATGCCAATACCAATGGCCGACTTCACTGTTCCACCGCGCAGGCCGCCCGCCTCTGTGATACCCAGGTGCAGGGGCTGGTCAATCTGCTGTGACAGCAGCCGATAGGCTTCCACCGCCATATAAATTTCTGAGGCCTTAACACTGACTTTAAAATCCTGGTAATCAAACTTGTCCAGGATGTCGACATGGCGCAGGGCGGACTCTACCAGAGCCTCGGCGGTAGGCTCACCATATTTACGCTGTATCTCCTTACCCAGGGAACCGGCATTCACGCCAATCCGGATAGGAATGCCCTTGTCCCGCGCACTGTCTATTACTTCCCTGACTTTATCATCCCGACCAATATTACCCGGGTTAATACGCAGGCAATCAACCCCATATTCGGCCACTTTCAGAGCGATCTTGTGGTCAAAGTGAATATCGGCCACCAGTGGCACGCTCACCTGGGCACGAATTTCCCGAAAGGCCTCGGCGGCATCCATACTCGGCACAGAGATTCGCACTATGTCGGCACCGGCATCGGCAATAGCCTGAACCTGGGCAACCGTGGCTGCCACATCACAGGTCTCGGTATTGGTCATACTCTGTACACTAATGGGCGCATCGCCACCCACTGGCACCGAGCCAATGTGAATCTGTCGGGTAACACGGCGCTTAATGGGAGATTCAAAATTCATCTTGGATTTCCTTGCCACCACCACAAGGCGGCAATTAATAAGGACAGGGAGCCAAGGCCCACCATGACACCCAGCCCGGTTTTTTGCCGTTGCACGCACATACTGGGACACTGATTCGACTCAAGCGGTATGGTGTCCCCCTGGTCTTGTAGTGAGTCAAACGCACGCATCAGGGCTTCTTCGTCCAGCCCTACCAGGCGCCCAAATACCTTGACATAACCCCTGGCAAACGAGGGGCTGCGCAGGGACGCGTAGTCATCCGCTTCAATAATGGCCACATAATCCGGCATCCAGTTCAGCGTGTCAGCCGCATCGCGCTGGGATATTTGCAGGCTCTCCCGTGCAACTTTCAGCATTAGCCCGGGAGAAACTCCCTGGGTAGATTCTGCTAGAACGTCATCTGTCATGCTGGGTAGACCGCAGGTAAGCCTGGTATTCAGCCGAATTAGGATGCAGGCTGCTCAGAGCCAGCACATAGCTGCCCTCGGCATTGATATCGCCCTGCTTCTGGGCAATGCGTATGCCCAGAAGCAGGGCGCGCGAAGATTGCTGGCGAACATACCTTCTGTAGGTCTGGTAATACTGATTGGC
>JAUVBI010000045.1 GCA_030591305.1 Pseudomonadota bacterium | reverse complement strand
CTGCCAAAAGTGGTCCGGGATGTCGCACGTTTACAAGCCAGCTCCAGCGAACGCTGCGCCGCCCCCACCAGTCGCATGCAGTGATGCATGCGTCCGGGGCCGAGTCTACCCTGGGCAATATCAAAACCGCGACCCTCTCCCAGCAGTACATTTTCCAGTGGCACCCGCACGTTTTCAAACGTTATTTCAGCATGTCCCAATGGCGCATCATCATAGCCCAGGGTAGTCAGAGGGCGAACCAATGTTATTCCCGGTGTATCTCTGGGCACCAGAATTTGAGTCTGCTGCTTATGCCTATCGGGGTTCGCTGGGTCAGATTTACCCATAACAATAAATATTTTAGTTTGTTCGTACATGGCACCTGTAATAAACCACTTATGCCCATTGAGAACCCACTCCTCACCTTCACGCTGCATACTCAGCTCTATATTCGTGGCGTCACTGGAGGCCACCTGCGGCTCAGTCATGGCATAAGAGGATTTAATCTCCCCTCTGAGTAATGGGCTCAGCCACCGATCACGCTGTGCCTCGGTGGCATATTTCATAAACACTTCCATATTGCCGGTATCGGGGGCATTACAATTAAATACCTCCGGGCTCCAGATAACACGGCCCATCATTTCAGCCAGGGGAGCATAATCAAAATTTGACAGCCCACCATGACCGCAGTACTGGGAAAATTCTTCGGGAACAAAAAGATTCCAAAGGCCGGCGGCTCTCGCCTTCTCCTTCAACTCCTCCATCAATGGCAAGGATGAAAACCTATTCTCGGCACTGTGTAACTGCCGGGCGTAAGCTTCTTCATTTGGATACACATAGGCATCCATAAAAACACTGAGTTTTTCCTGTAATTCTAGTGACTTGCTACTAAATTTGTACAAAATTTACTCCTGGTTCACATAAGAGTTTTCTTTTTTAACTAGCCGGCATTATCGCGAGCAATACCTCTGGCCCACTTATAGCTTGCCTTTCCATTGGCTGCACGTATTACAACAGGGACTGCCACAATAGTTTTAGGCAGTTTATACCCGGCAAGTTTTCCGCGCACCCAGTTAATCAAAGTTTCACTCTCGGGGACGGCATCGGCTATTACTTCCCACATGCCAGCAAAATGCCACTTCATATAAAATGCCTCAAATGGCCTTTTTTTCAGGCACTCTTGCAACGATAAAGGTACAGGTTCCACCAGCGGTATCGACAATTTTCACATCATCATAACCGGCATTTTTTACAAAATTCACAACCTGCTCTTTTGTCCACAGTGGAGCCGGCATGCCAAGCATTCCGTCAACCAACTGTAAATTAGCCTTCAACCAGGGGACATTGTCATACATATCGGCATAGGGCTCCCACAGAATCACATAGCCACCCGGCCGAATATTTTTCATAGCACGATTTAAATAATCAATACCGTGGTCAGGTGTAAACCAGGCAAACTTTCTTACCAGAAAAATCATGTCATAAATGTCTACCTTGCCCCATCCATCTGTGGTGGCATCGCCAGTATTTTTCACCATTTCCAGCGGTTCTTTCTGGTAGTTATATTGCTTCAGGACTGTGGGTAGCACCTCGATTAACTGTGGCAAACAACAAACTGTAAGGTCGATACTGGGCTTCTGCTCCATCATTGCTTTTGCCATGCTGACACCTACTGTGCCACAGACAATATCATTCACATTTGACAAATCCAGCTGCCTGGATAGCTCTTGTGCAGGCCTGTAAAGCATGGACGTCATCATTGATGCTGAGTTTAGTATCAATGGGCTTTCCGGGTTATATACCTTCAGGTCAGGGTGCCCATCGTTGCCCTGCAGTACTTCTGGTAAGTCCTTCCATTTATCCCAACTACCCTCCATAAAGTCGACTGTACTTGACTGAGTATTCCAGTATTTGCTCAGGAAAATTTTTCGCCCAAAATCTGTCAGGCCATAAGTCTCCACCCCATCCACCGTCCTGGGTCTCGCGATACGCGCGACAACAACGGGGTCAAGTAATACCTTTGCGGCCGCTTCTGTCATTTTCAAAAACTCTGCAATTCCTTTTATCGATCTCTGTGTTTCAAGAAACTGGAATAAGCCAAGTTTTTTAGCCGCATTGATTGCCGCGCTGGACTGATAGCCTGTAACAGTACGCATAAATTCAAAGCCATCGAGTGTCATTCGCACCGACTTCGGCAGGGGAATAAGCTCACCCAGCGCCTGCATCATAAGCGTGCTGGCTGTAATCAGCCTCTGTTTAAAAGCCATTTTTTTCTCCCATTCGGATAGTGTTTAGCCTGAATTTTTATTTGTTTCGTTGAGCGCGCTCAGTGAGTATACTTATGTTATAAAAGTAAGTAGACGCCGTCAAGCTCTGTCTTACTCCGCCCAAACCGTGAACAAACAAAGCTTTTGCCGACCCTGGAACAAGGGGCTAGAATTAACGCCATGGATAAAACTACCAACAAGAGAATTCAGCAAAAACAGCAAACGGCACTGCTGATTCTAAATGCCGCCAAAAAACTGTTCGCAGAGCAGGGTTTTGAAAACACCACAACACGCTCCATCGCCACAGAAGCGGGAGTAGGCATAGGTACAGTTTTTGCCCACTACCCCGATAAAATCACGCTACTGGGCCAGGCATTAAGAGGTGAAATTGGCCAGGTAGTTGAAAATAGCCTCAAAATACTGGGACAGCATCAGGAGTTTACCGAGCAACTGGTGCATTTAAGTGTCGGCTTGATGGCGTACTACATCGAAAACCAAAGCCTGGCGAGGGAGCTTATTAAATACGCCACGTTCCAGGAGGGCCCGGAAGCAGTCGCCTTTAATGAGCAGATGATTGGCTTTGCCCATGTAGTGAGCAGTATCATTGAGCAGGCGGTAGAGGCAGGTGTTCTGGATAGCCGGGTACAAGTACCCACCATGACAAAAAATTATATGGCGATACATTTTTTTGTTGTGGGCCAGTGCCTACGCCTGGATGCACCGCAATTAAAGGAACAAACCACACAGTTACGCGAAATGGTACAGGCCCTGTTCACGGGTTACTGCCTCCGGGGTAAAAGCCTCCCTTAATGACGGGAGATTTGGAGCCTGGCTTTTACCGCCACAGAGGTCCTTTCCCATAGTCTGAATTTAACTGTTCATCAACGCTGCGATCTGGCCATGATAGAACATCTGCTTTTCCAGTGTCATATTATGAATGGGTGGGCACAGGCACACAGAGTCGGCGATACTCCATATGGGCTCGATCCGCTCACGAACCTTGTCGATATCACCAATGGCAAAAAATGCGCGAACCATTTCATCGGGTACATGGCGTGTGCCCTCTTTGTAAGTAGAGTTCCTCACTGCCTGCTGGCAGGCACGTGCCTCCTTACCAAATCCGTGGGCTTCAAAGAAGCTTTCATACTGGGCGGCACCGGCATAAAAGGCGATGGTTGGCCTCGCGTCATCCAGCGCCTCGGCCTCGTTCGGGTTTGGTGCAACCATTGGCCAAACATTTACCTCAATGTCACTGCGTGCCCGGCCCGATATCTTCAACTGATCCTCTATAGCAGGTTTCATTTGCTCTACGGTCCACTCCACCGACCACATCGGGTGACCAATAACGCCGTCGCCGATCTCAGCCCCCATACGTACAAGTTTTTCACGCAGGGCAGCTATCCAGATGGGTATGGCAGGGCGAACAGGTGGTGTCATTGGCTGCAGGTCGAGAAAATCTGCTTTAAAGTATACCCCGTCATAGGGCTCAATCTGATCCCTGCCGGCCTGGGATATAACATGGCGAATAGCACCGATGGTGTCACGCAAATGGGTGAGCGGTTTATGTGCTGGCGCACCGAACACACCCGTTGTCCAGGACGAGACACTGGTGCCCAGCCCCAGGACTGCGCGGCCCATGGAAATGTGGTCCAGATCCATAATGGCGGTGGCGGTTTCGAAAGGGCTCCTGGCGGCTGCGATGGCGATGCCAGTCGCAATTTTTATACGCTCAGTGACCGCCGCTGCTACCGCAAGCGAGGCAAAGGGTGGGCCGTACAGTTGAGCGGCAAACAGACCTTCCAGCCCGGAAGCCTCTGCCTGCTTGGCCATTTCTACTAAAATCGGCCCCGGCATAGGGCCAACGACTGCCCAATATTTGCGGTCCAGTCCTTGAGCGTTCTTATTACTCATCATCTTCCACTCTCCTATTTCCTTGAACTAAATAATCTCTACTGCGAGTAGACACCTTTTGCGTCCGTGGCAAACACCTCGAGTAAGAAGCGCTCCTGGGGCTTCTCCGACGCTGTTTTTGGAATGGCTTCTACAACTTGCAAATAACTGGGTACAAAATTGGACTCCAGGCCCACCCGGCAAGCCGTAAAAACAGCAGCTGAATCGAAGTTGTCCGGCTCGGCAACGACTATTGCAGCCACCACATCCTTTTCACCCGGAGAACCACTGGCAGCCGGTACACCGTAAACAAAGACATCGCTCACCTGGGCACACTCCGCTATCACGCCCTCGACGAAACCGGGGTTGATAAAATCGCCATTGTGGCGAATACCGCCGCCTTTGCGATAATCAAAGAATAGCCAACCCTCTTCATCTTTGTGGCAGATGTCCCCACTACGCAACCAGCCGCCATGCGTTTTATCACTGGAAGCCTTGTCATTGCCAAAATACTCTACCTGGGGCGCCTCACCACTTTCCAGGCGACTGACCAGCTCACCCTGCCGCCCTGCTGGACAGGGCTGATCCTTTTCGTCGAGTATTTGTATTTCCAGACCCGGAGGGGGCTTACCAAAGGAACCAATAGGCCCGACACCCAGAGGCTTGATAGACATACCCCCTTCAATCGCACCATAAATTTCCATCACCTGTACGTTAAAACGCTGTTCAAATTTCTCCCAAATGACCTGGGGCATGCCGGAACTAATTACAAAATTTACCGGGTTATCTGCATCGTCTGCCCGCTCGGGCTCGGAGTAGACAGCGGTAGACATACCGCCCAGCAGGTTGAACACGGTATTGCCATATTTCCGCGTAATATCCCACAGCCTGGATTTGGTAAAGCGACGACTGAATACAGCGCGCAAGCCCTGCCCCAGGGTTGGTCCCAGGGTCATCATCTGGGCATTGCCGTGAGTCAGCGAAAGCCCTGTGTAGGGCCTGTCCTGCTCGGTGAAGCCTATCAGGTAACCAAACAGGGTAGCCATTCCATATTGTTCATTGCTACGTACAACACCCTTCGGATCGCCGGTTGTACCGGAGGTATAGAGAATTTCCAGAGGGTCTGCGGCGCTTTGCAGGCGAACATCCACAGCCCTGAACGGCTGATCCAGTATTGCAGCAAAATTCTCTGCACCTTTTACTGCGTCTGTCTCCAGGTAGTCATCCTCCCGGGACTCCAGCACCCAGATCCACTCCAGTGCAGGTAACTGCTCGCGCACTTCAGCCAATTGAGCCAGGCAGTAATCTGCACAGATCACGCCACGGCACCCGGAGTTGTTTAGGGTATAGGCTAGCTTGTCGCCGCGGGTGCGCGGGTCAATGGGCACAAAAACACAGGCAGACACCGACGCACCCACCATAGTGTCTACAAATTCTGGGTGGTTTCGCATGAGCAGAGCAAAGCGATCACCGGGCTGCATACCCCTGGCGATAAGCCCTGCGGCCACTCGATGGCCGTTTTCCATAAGATCAGCGTAGGTACGCAGTTCATCATCACGAACACCACCGCCCTCAAACGTGAGTACATCCAGGTCCGGCTTTTGCTCGGCGCGGGCGGCTATCAAGTCTGCCAGGATCAGTTCATTGGTTTCACGCATGCCGCCCTAACTCCCGAGGATGGTAATACACAGTGCGGCGGCATCGACGCCGATACTTCCACCCCCGTTATGGGCCAGGCCAATGCGCGCACCCTCTACCTGGCGTTTACCGCTGCGACCCTGCAGTTGCTCGGTCAACTCCACTACCTGGGCGATCCCGGTGGCTCCTACAGGGTGCCCCTTGCGCAACAATCCACCGGAGGTATTGACCGGCAAGCGCCCACCCAGCTTGGTGGTACCGTCCGATATTAGAGTCCCCCCTTCACCCTTGCCACAAAGACCCAGGGCCTCGTAGGCCATGATCTCAGCCGGTGCCGATGCGTCATGCAGCTCGATAAGCGATAGCTCCGATGGGCCAATACCCGCCTCCTCATAAGCTTCGCTGGCTGCGAGGTCGGCAACACCGGGCTCACCCACGTCTTTATCCCAACCGGAACGCAATACACTGGACAGTACCCGTACATTATTCTTCAGTCCCATTTGCCTGGCCCTTGCCTGAGACACAATCACCACGGCCGCCGCACCGTCCCCAATGGGTGAACACATGGGCAGGGTCAGTGGCTCCGCAACCATGGGGGAGGCCAATACTTCTTCCACCGACAGCGCCTCTCGATATTGTGCCCGCGGGTTTAAAGACCCATGCAGGGAGTTTTTAGCCGACACACCGGCAAATTGTTCCACCGTGGTGCCGTAGGCCTTCATGTGTCCACGTGCTGCCATGGCGTATATATCCATAAACATGGAGCGTTTTTCTCCCGCCCCCTTGCTCGCGGTGCCCGCGCCGCTGGCCTCCGCATTTTTCTTCAGGCTCGCCATAATCTCTGTGAATGCCTCTACATCCACCGCCCCGCTAAAGGCGCCGAAAGTCTTGCGTTTGTCCTCGTGATAAAGCTTCTCCACACCCAGTGCCAATACACAATCGTAATAGCCCGCCGAGACCATGGCACAGGCCTGGTTAAAGGCAGTGGAAGAGCTGGCGCAGGCATTTTCCACATTCACTACCGGAATCTTTCCAATTCCCATACCCCGCAGCACCACCTCGCCACGAATGCACTCCTGCCCGGTGACTACCCCGGCAGCGGCATTGCCCACCCAGGCGGCCTGCAGGTCGGTCTTTTCAATACCGGCATCTTTGAGGGCTGCTACAACGGCCTCGGCACCAATGGACTTAAGCCCACGATCGAGGTACTTGCCAAAGCGGGTCATGCCAACACCGGCGATATACGCATTAAGTTTCATCAAATATTCTCCTGTTACAGCAGGCCCGGAGGATCAACTTCCAGTGCCCGCTGCAGATATTCCAGCTCGTCCTCCCGCTCGGGCAACGGCGCCGGTGTGGTAAACAGTCCGTCTCGGGTCAGCTCTTCGATAACCGCTTCACTGCGTGGAAACGGCTGGTCATAATGGTTCATGGAAAAGAGCGTTTCGAAAGGTTGGCGAGGCCGCTGGCCACCAGCCTCCCAGTGTTCCGCCGGGTAGCCCACGGTTTGCAGCAGCAGCAATCTACAGCGATCGGGAATGCCTAACCCCGCCAATATCTGATCGCCAGCTGGGCTGCCCAGGCAGCAGGTACCCAGCCCCAATTCATAGGCCATTAAAGTAGCCTGGGCAATGCCCTGACCACAGTCGATCTCATTCAGTCCCGGCTCCTTGAGGGTGTCCCTGATGCTGTCAAAGATTGGAATCAGGACCTCATCCATGGCCTTGCGCTTCTCCTCCTTGCTGCCAAAACCCAGAGCGCCAGCATCCAATAATTCGTGTAGACGATCACTCTGCTCGTCAACCGCAGCGGGGTCGCAATACCACACAATCACCGCCGGTGCCTTGCGAATCTGCCAACCGGCAACCGGAGCCTCCAATGCATCTATCTGTTCTTGCGTCGCGGTATTTTTAAATACAGCGACAGCCCGAAGGCTCTGCACGTTGCCCCAGTGGGAGGCAATGCGGGCCGCCTCAAACATCATCTGAATTTTTTCCGGTTCCACCGGCTTATAGGGGCGAACAAAGCGAATAGAGCGCCTGCGTCCAATAGTTTCCCTTAATTCCATAATATTTTTTCTCCTGTTACAGTAAATTCAGGCTCACAGCCCGTGCGTCTATACCAAACGATCAGCTCCCAACAACCCCAGGACTTCGTTACAACCGTCCTCAATCATGGAAACGCGAGCATCACGAAAAATCTTTTCTATGGGGTATTCCTGGCTGGTGCCGGCACCACCAAATATTTGCAACGCATCACTGGCCACTTCAAAGGCTGTCTGGGTGGATGTAATTTTTGAGGCTATGGCCGCCTCCAGCGCAGGCATTTCACTGCTGGCATTGTATAGACTGACCCTGCGAATCAATGCGCGAGCCGCCTCTACCTTGCGATACATGGTAAACAGGCGCGCCTTGACACTCTGGTGTTGGATGATAGCTACGCCACCCTGCACCCGCTCCCGGGCATAATCCAGGGCCAGTTCCAGGGCGGCCCGGGCGGTTCCCACAAAAATCATACCCATCCCGCCATTGGCCATGCACAAGGTCATATCAGTCATGAGGCTATAGTCGTTGGGGCCACAAATCATATAGCTGGCGGGAATACGAACCCGATCAAAAAATATCTCACCCTGGTTCAGGGCCCGCTGACCAATTTTGTGCAGGGGTTTGCCCCGGCTTATGCCGGGCAAATTCAGCGGCACCAGGAATATCCCCCCGCCACGCAGACCATCCGTAGTTTCGGTGGCACAATACAAGGCCGCCGAATTGGCAATACTGCCATTGGAAACCCAGGCTGATTTCTGGCCGCTGATGATATATTCATCACCTTCGCCCCGGGCCATACAATTGGGCTTGCTGTGCTCGGCACCCGCGGCCAGGGCACGGTCATTAAAGTCAACCATATCACTGCCTCGGTTGGGCTCAGTGATGGCCCAGCAACCCAGGTCGCTGGCTGGAAATCGTTCTATGAGCTCCGGGCTTCCCACCATCCCCGCCAGCAAGGCAGGCATACCAGCTGTGCTTAATGCGACGGCCAGGCCCGCATCCCCCCACCCCAACTCCTCGCTGATAAGACAGCGCAGGCGGGCAACAGCAACCGGGTCCATCTCAGGGTCGAGTTCGTTGAATCCCAGCTTTTGGTACTGATTAAAAACATCCCAGAAAACAGAACCGGGCGCTATCACGTCATCGGGTGTCAATTTGTCCAGAGCCTGCCCGGCAGGTCGCATAACATCGGCAGCAAAGCGGTGGGCAACATCCTTGACCTGACGCTCCTCTTCTGTGAGATCAAAGTCGAGATTGGGGACTGGCATGTTTTTCTCCAAACAGATTTGAGCAGTATTTATAGAGGCTATTCTTATTGGAACGAGCTGTCATTGGTAATTTTGTGCCACTGCCACTAGTTTCCACAAAACTGTGGCTGACGCTTTTCGAAGAACGCCATACCACCCTCTATTGCATCCTTGCTGGTCAGGGTAATATTCTGTCGCTGTCCTTCCAGATCGATCACTTCTGGCAGCCCCATATTCATGGCACTATGCAGAATTTCCTTGGCATAGCGCTGTGCCAGAGGTGCCCCCAGGGCAAGCTTCTCCGCCCAGGCTTGTGTTTGTGCAACAAGCTCGTCGGCTGGGACAACTTTATTGACCAGACCCAGTTCCAGGCATGTTTGGGCAGGCACTTTCTCGGCTTCAACAATCATTTGCAGGGCGCGCTTGTAACCCAATTGACGCACCATATGCCAACTGGCGCCACAATCGGGAACCAGGCCCAGGGTGGCGAAGGCCATGTATATATAGCCATTGTCAGCCATAATACTGAAATCACAGGCCATCGCCAGGGCACTGCCACCCCCTGCCGCCGCCCCCTGTATCGAAGATATATACAGCTTGGGCGAATTGTGGATCATCATCAGGAAAGGCTTGTACTCCTCCTCGATATGGTCGGACACCTGATCCTGGGCTGGCATACCACCAGCCAGATCAGCGCCCGCCGAGAAGCCGCGCCCCTCTGCCCCAATTACTACCACACGCACGTCATCGTCGGCCTCTGCCTGCCGGATTGCAGCCGCCAAATCTACCCGCAACTGGGTACTGAAAGCGTTTCTGGCATCCGGGCGGTTCAGACGAATGTTTGCTACCCGATTTTCAATAGAATAGTTAATGGTTTCAAATTGACTCATGTACTTCATCCTTTTCCGGTTCTATGTCAGCAAGCCTTAACTCAATGCACCGCTGTCACGTAGTTGTTCAATCTTTTGTGCACTAAAGCCCCATTCGTCCAACACCTGTTTTGTATCCTCTCCCGCAGACCGCGCACCGGAGGCAACCTGTGACTCTGTGCGACTAAAACGCGGAGCAGGGGCCGGTTGCATCATGCCCTCCACCTCGATATAGGTCTTGCGGGCAATATTGTGAGGGTGTTGTTGCGCTTCAAGAAAATCCATTACTGGCGCAAAACAAACATCGCTGCCCTCCATCAATTCACACCATTGATCGCGTGTTTTTGTTTTAAATATATCGGTCAGTTTATCTTTCATCTCCGGCCACCTGTCTGGATTATTCTGGTCTCCAAATATCTCAGGGTCCAACTGAGCTTTCTCTATGAGCAGTGCATAAAACTGCGGTTCAATGGAGCCTATGGAAATATATTTACCATCACCGGTCTCATAAGTCTCATAAAAATGAGCACCTGTATCAAGCAAATTGACACCACGCTTGGGACTCCACATACCCATAGCGTGCAGGGAATTAAACATAGCCATAAGCACAGCCGAGCCGTCTGTCATCGCGGCATCCACCACCTGGCCCTTACCGGAATGCTGAGCCTCATACAGGGCTGCCAGTATTCCCGTAACAAGAAACATTCCACCGCCGCCATAATCACCCACAAGATTGAGAGGGGGCACCGGTTTGTCATCGGCACGACCCATGGCATAAAGTGCTCCAGTCAGGGAGATATAGTTAATATCGTGACCGGCAGTTTGAGCCAGGGGGCCATGCTGGCCCCAGCCCGTCATCCGCCCGTATACCAGCTTTGGATTGCGCGCCAGGCATTCATCTGGCCCTAGCCCAAGCTTTTCCATTACACCGGGACGAAAACCCTCAAACAAAACGTCAGCCTTTTCTACCAGAGCCAGCAGGGTCTCAACACCCTCTGCACTTTTCAGGTTGAGGGCAATGGAACGCTTGCCCCGACCATTGCAATCTGGCAACCGGAACTTGTTCACGTCGGTGGCACGATCCACCACGATAACTTCCGCCCCCATATCTGCCAGCATCATACCGGCAAAGGGCGCGGGGCCAATGCCAGCCAACTCTAAAACTTTTACACCGTGCAGTGGACCCATGGCTTATTTGCCTCCAGTAATGGGGTTCGTCAGTTCAACATTGCGCTAAGCTACCGCTTTGCCGGCGGCCTTATCCAGAGCAATCTGGGGGGGTTCAAACCGCTCACCAAACTTCTCTGCCAACTCATTACAACGATTCACAAAACGCGGGTAGCCATAGGTCTCCACAAACTGCAGGAAGCCACCGGTCCAGAAAGGTGCGCCTATTCCCATAATAGAACCGATGTTGCCATCCTCTACCGAACGCAGCACGCCACTCTCAAGACATTTGAGTGATTCAATTACCTGCCGAAACAACAGACGGTCCTTCATGTCATCTTCGCCATACTGAACCTCGGGCTTATAGTACAGCTCGAGTAAGGTTGGCCAGATGCTTTTGCTTCCATCTTCGCTATACTCATAAAAACCGCCACCGTGGTGCCGTCCACCGCGATTGTATGTTTCAACCATGGTGTTGATCACATCCAGGCTGGTGGTATCGTCGCCAAACTCTTCCAGCATACCCAGCTCCTTCCACGTGCTTTGCGCTTTGTGAGTTAATACCTGGCTGATTTCGTCATAAACCGCCAGGGGACCGAGCGGCATGCCAAGTGCTTTGCCCATATGGTCGATCTGCACCGGGTGAATGCCCTCGGATAAAAGGCGCACGCCCTCATCCAGATAGGTGCCAAAGGTGCGGGAGGTAAAGAACCCCAGTGAGTCGTTTATCACGATTGGAGTCTTTCTTATCTGGCGGGAGTAATCGAATGCCCTGGCCAGAGTTTCATCAGAGGTCTTCTCTCCGCAAATAATTTCTACCAATGGCATTTTATCGACCGGGGAAAAAAAGTGGATGCCGATAAAGTTTTCCGGCTTGCTACTGGCCTCGGCCAGGCGGGTAATAGGCAGCGCAGAGGTATTGGAACCCCACACGCCGTTTTCTGCCAGATAGCCCTCGGTAGACTGGGTAATTTTATTTTTTAACACCATGTTTTCAAATACAGCTTCAATAATAAGATCACAGCCGCGCAGATCAGCGTCGTCTGCTGTTGGCGTTATCAGGTCGAGGATGCCGAACTTCTTCTCTTCGGTCATACGACCACGGGAGACACGCACATCCAGCAGCGCCTCAGAGTACGCCTTACCTTTCTGCGCAGCTTCCAGGGAAATATCCTTGAGTATGACTTCGATACCAGCCATGGCTGAGACATAGGCAATACCCTGCCCCATCATTCCGGCACCGAGTATGCCGACTTTCTTGACACGGGTGGCCGCGATGTCCTGAGGACGACTGGCACCACCATTAACCTTGTTCATGGCGAAGAAGAAAGTGGAAATCTGGTTCTTGGCTTCCGCTGTCGTCGCGAGAAAGGCCAGTGCGCGGGATTCAACAAGTAAGGCCGTATCAAATTCCAGCCTGGCGGCCTCTACCGCCACGTCCAGAACCTTTTCCGGGGCGGGAAGCAAACCACGGGTTTTTTTCAGCAGCATAATGGGCGCGCCCATGATCAGCTGAGCCAACCGGGGAGACGTTGCACTGCCTCCGGGTATTTTGTGCCCGGGGCGGTCCCATGGCTGGATTGCAGCATCGGCATTATCTTTGTTTTTTAGTATCCAGGCCTTGGCTCTAGGCACCAGGTCCTCGAGTTTTTCAACGGTCTCGTGGATCATACCTGCCTCCAGCGCCCTGGCAGATGTGACTTTCTTACCTTCAAGCACGTAGGGCAGTGCCTTCTCAAGGCCCAGTAAATTGACCATGCGTACTATGCCACCGCCTCCGGGCAGTAGCCCCAGGCTTACTTCCGGCAGACCAATTTGAACAGACTTATCATCCCAGGCGACGCGATAGTTACAGCTTAAGCACAGCTCGAAACCACCACCGAGTGCCGCGCCATTGATCGCAGCCACCACCGGCACAGGAAGCTTCTCAAGGCGCCTTAAATCATCTTTAATACCGGCAAGGACTTCCATAAAGAAAGCCTCATGGCCCTTTTCCACCGCCAGCAACTCATGTAAATCACCGCCTGCAAAAAAAACACTTTTGGCCGATGCCAGTACCACCCCAGTAAGCCCGTCCTGTTGTTCCAGCTTTTCCACTGTTGCAGCCATCTCGGTGCGATACTCGGCATTCATGGCATTGACCGGACCGGTCATATCCATAGTTACGGTCACAATGCCGTCGCCGTCCTGCTCGTATTTGAATACACTCATGATCATTTATCCTCAAATATTCGTGTCAAAGCGGCTTAAATGCGCTCGATAATAGTAGAGATGCCGATGCCACCACCCACACACAGGGACAGCATGGCGCGCTTCAGATTGCGCCGTTCCAGTTCATCCAGCATGGTACTGACCAACATGCCGCCGGTGGCGCCCAGGGGATGACCCATGGCAATCGCCCCACCGTTGACATTGGTAACATCGTGACTGATACCCAGGTCTTCCATGTAGCGCAGGGCCACGGCGGCGAAAGCCTCATTGATTTCCCACAAATCGATATCAGATTTGCTGAGCCCCGCAGTTTTCAGACATTTCTGCGCTGCCGGGCCGGGGCCAACAAGCATAATGACCGGGTCAGTGGCAATGATTGCTGTGGCGACAATACGACCGCGGGGTGTTAAACCCAGGTCTTTGCCCGCTTTTTCGCTGCCGATAAGCACAGCACTGGCACCATCCACGATACCTGAGGAATTACCGGGAGTGTGGACATGGTCAATTTTGCCCAGTGTGGTGTACTTGCCGAGAATCATGTCATCGCAGCCGATCTGCCCCATCATTGCGAAAGATGGATTCAGCCCGGCCAAATCCTTCATTGTGGTCTGAGGCCTAATAAAGTCATCTTTTTCCAGAATAATCTGACCGTTGCAATCCTTCACCGGCACAACAGATTTATCGAAGTAGCCCTGCTCCCTGGCGTTTGCTGCCCGCATTTGAGACTCACAGGCAAAGGCGTCGACATCCTGCCTGCCCCAGCCCCCTATAGTGGCAATGGTATCGGCACCTACGCCCTGGGGCACAATTTTTGTTTTCAGGCTGAAGGCAACGTCGCCGCCCATGGGGCCACCATTTGAACCCATGGCTACGCGAGACATGCACTCTACGCCTCCAGCTACAACCAGGTTCTCCCAGCCGGCGGCAACTTTGGCAGCAGCTGTGTTAACCGCCTCCAGCCCCGATGCACAAAAACGGTCCAGTTGCATACCGGCAACAGCCTCATCCCAATCGGCATTTATGGCAATCATCTTGCCAATGTTGCCACCTTGCTCCCCTATGGGCGTTACGCAGCCCATGATTACATCGTCTACATAGGAGGTATCCAGGTCATGACGCGACTGCAATTCCCGCAGCAGGCCCGCCCCCAGGTCTATGGGTTTAACTTCGTTAAGGCTGCCCCCGGCTTTACCTTTACTGCGTGGAGTTCGAACAGCATCAAATATATAAGCGGCATTACTCATTTAGTGCACCGTGTTGGTTTCTGGATTAGTGGCACTAATAATGAAACTGCAGGACTGCCGAAGCAATGACATCTACTATGAATACAATTGATATTTAGTTACACTATTCACTGCATGAAATCACCTACTGTTCCCGCTGTCTTTGTTATCAATATGCTCCAAGGCGCTAAAGAACAGGGCTATGATATAAAAAAACTGCTACAGGATTGTGGTATATCCTCCACCATTTTGCAGCAACCAAAATCGCGTATAAGCCTTTCCATGCTGGCTGCCCTGGGGCAGGCCATTATTTCGCTAATGGATGATGAATACTGCGGCTTGCTGGAAAAACCACAGCGCCAAAACACCTACAGAATGGCCTGCTATGCCTCACTTCACGCCAGGGATATTGGTGAAGCACTGGGTATAATGCTCGATTTTTTTAATCTTTTTGACAATAGCCTGCAGTATTCAATAGCCTATCAGGACGATTCGACTCTCTTTCGGCTAAGCCGACACCCCGGCAGAATCATACGGAACAACTACGCGATTGAATATACTCTCTCCACCATGCACCGCACATTATGCTGGTTGGCCAAAGCACAAATTCGCCTGCTGCGCGTCGACCTGGACTACCCCGCCCCGGTCTATAAGGAGGAATATCGATACATGTTTTACGGCGCACCTGTCTCTTTTCGGCAACAATATTGCACATTGATATTTAGTAACACTGATATGCGTTTAAAAAATGTGCGAAAGCTTCCAGATCTGGAGAAATTTCTGACGTCTGTACCTCTAACCTTGCTGCTGCAAATGGTAGACCCCGCCCAGCTCTCTGCACAAATTCGAGCCTGGCTGGAACGGCAGCTAACAGAATACTATCTCGCTCCCGGCATCGACGTGGCCGCCGACCACTTCCGGCTGCACCCACAGACCCTGCGTCGCCATCTGAAAAAAGAGGGCACCAGCTACAAACAAATAAAAATGGAAGCGCGGCGCGACCTTGCCATCAGCCTCATTAATAATCGAGGGCACAGCGTTGAGGAAATTGCCTACCAACTAAACTTTTCTGAGCCCGCTGCCTTTATTCGGGCATTTACAAGTTGGACCGGGCTGACACCCCTGGGTTTTCGCAAGCTGAGCATGTAAAACTCCAAACTCTGGTCGGCAGCCAAAAATGCCCGCGTCTAAAATGGTTTGACCACAGCAAGATAAAAGGTCAACGGAATAAATATACCGATAAATACTGCTGAAAAACGAAAAAAGCCCCAGTGAAAACTAATCATGG
>JAUVBI010000058.1 GCA_030591305.1 Pseudomonadota bacterium | reverse complement strand
AGCC
This sequence comes from Pseudomonadota bacterium, assembly GCA_030591305.1. Next base: position 14,319 of record JAUVBI010000058.1, on the reverse strand, counting down.
TGTTGAACTCTACAAAATCCTCAAATTTGAGGGTCTGGTGGCCAGTGGTGGCGAGGCAAAGACTGTCATTGCCGACGGCCATGTATTGGTCAATGGCGAAGTGGAAACGAGGAAGCGCAAGAAAATTTTCAATGGCGACCTCATCGACTTCGCCGGTGATCAGCTTCACATAATATTTTCAAACTAGCGGAGTTTTGTAACAGGCCGTTACAGTTAACTATTCACGGCATGGAGAGTACATCACAGCGCAATTTATCCAGCATTTTCTCCACGGTATTACCGTGCAGCGCTGCAGAGAGCCCCGACCTGGCAGAATTGCCCACCACTATCAAGCTGACATCCAGCTTCTTGGCTTGCGCTACGATAATCTTCTCCGGTTCGCCCCGATTGATGTGAATTTTCTTACTCTCAACACCGCTAATACGAATTAACTCCTGCCTGTCCGGAACCGCCCTGAAGTCCATAAACGCGTTGACCACGTGCACCTCCATTCGCTGCTGGTCAAGAATTTCCCTGGCAACAGAAATGACTCTCTGGTTGAGGCGTTCGTAAGAAGCCCTCTTGGCATTAATATCGATGGCGGCCAACACTCTGGGCACTTCCCGAGCTTTTCTACCCTTTACCAGAAGAACTGGGCACAGGCAATCCCTGATCAAAGTCCAGTCAGAAGTTCGGCTCAACAAGCGCTTGCTTGAACTGTGTTTATAGGACGACTTCAGAACCATATCAGTGGCACTTTTAGTGGAAGCACGCACCACGGCCTGGTACCAGTCCTTGTCCCACTCCACTTCCGTACTCACGTCTATACCCCGGGCGACCAGGGGGGTCACGACCACATCCAACAGGGCCTGCTGTTCCGCAATACGGTCCTTAACCTCTGCGGATTGGTCTGCACACTTTGTGGTATCCGAAAAAATACAGGCGAAGACATGCAATTTGGCCGAGGTCTCCTCAGCAATATTTGCCGCTCGCTCTAACGCTGGTTGCTCCTCGCGGACCGGATCATAAACTACAAACAAATTGTTAAATTGTGTCATTGGATATATCCCATTCCCATGTTACCTACTATGCCATTGTCACCCAAACAATTAGAATTCACTGCCTAATATCGCCGGTGCTTTTCTATACCAGGTTGGTGCTGGATGTAGGAGGACGGTATGTTTCCCCGGCGGTGTTGGGTCAAAGTACTGGAGGAGATGGGCATATTGGTCTATCGGAGCAGGCTGCGGCTGTTGTTTACTATGCTGACCCTGGCCATTATCACCCGCTGGCTCAGATAGCGCATTGATCAATTTGTGGATCAATGGTTGTTCAGCCACGCCATAGCCTCATCACAAAACCTATAAAATACTTACCGATTCCAGTAGTACACCGCGGGTGGGAACGTCACTGCCGATGCCCTGCACCGATGTGGTCGCCTCCCCGGCAATTTCGTCGACCACAGACAAACCTGAAATAACCCGTGCAAACACGGCGTAACCGTCCGGGTTGCCACTGGACCCGTGGTTCAGGAAGGCGTTGTTTACCTGATTGATAAAAAACTGCGCGGTGGCACTGTCGGGATCGCTGGTGCGTGCCATGGCTAGCGCGCCCCGTGTATTAAGCACGCCGTTACTGGACTCATTGACGATGGGTGCATTGGGCGTTTTGGTCTCCCACTGAATACGGCCATTTTCGTCTGTCCCCAGTACCGCAACCAGCCCCATTTGAATCATAAAATCATCGATTGCCCTGTGAACCAGCATCTGGTCGTAAAATCCGCTGCGAACATAGCCCAGGAAATTGGCCACGGTAATGGGGGATTCCCAATTGAGCGTTCTGACGACCACCGTGCCGACATCAAATTCCAGGGCAACCCTATGCCGGCCCAACACATTTCTGGCCTTGTCAGTAATCATACTGGCGGGCTGACCTGCCGTTATCGCATCGGACAAGGCGTTAATCGCCGCCAGGCTGCCCAGGTAAAAGGCGCTATCCAGGGTGCGATTCCAGCGCAGCACATCGTCGTAATCAACCGTACCGCTTTCATCCACATCACCTACTACCAGCTGAGCCGAGGCATTCAAACGGGCCAGCACCTGGGCGTCACTCCACTCATCCAAACGGGCTTCCATCTGGCGATACAATGCTTCGGTGAGGGTAGATACCTTGAGGTTTCCGTCGAGAATACGTTGACCACTGGCTATGGTATGCCAGCTGCCCTGCACGGAAACTGGCTTGTCGCTCAAGCCCCGCTTTACATCGGGATCGTAATCCTGGCCACCGCTGGCAGTCACCAAATATAGTGCGTCCGGGTCCAGCCCCTCTGGCTTCAGTTGGGTAATGCCAACAAAAATAAGGTTAGTCAGGGAGTCGTGACTATCGAACTTCTCCTGACCCCATACTGCCAACCAATCTTCCGGTGTCAATGAAACAGCCGAGTCGTAAATAACATCCGCGCTGCGCAGTGGGGTAATGATTAAAGTACCCCCGCCTACAGACCCGTTAAGCTGTATCTGGAAACAGGAGGCAAGTAGCAGGCTCAGGGAGACCGCAGTGGTACATTTGATAAATTGGGCCACTCTCAAGAACATAGACGTAATATCCCTGCTTCAAATACAAGATCACGCAGTTTAACACAGCGAACGCAAGGAGTTGCAGGAAGCCGTTTGTCAGCGGTCTCCAGCCTATTTACAGAACTCCTCATACATGCCCTGAACATGTTGACGATGTTTTCCCTTGCCCTTTCCAGATGAAAGCGCATGAGCCCAGTGCTCGCACGGTGGCTCAAAACTCTCCTCGTAGATATATGCCGCAATCTCGCTCAGCATGTCATCTCCCAGCGGCAACCCAGGCATCAAACCCAATTTTCTTACCGGGCCCTTCATCAATGCGCCATCATCTGTTGGCTGGCTGACAAACTGCACCACTGCATTGACAAATTCTTGCTGGCTCGCATATTGCTTTTTATATCTGCGCTGTACGCCAAACATCGGCGGAGCCTTGGGTGGATTGAGCGAATCATCGTGACAGCTCTGGCAGACGGCAAATTTGGTGCCTCCCGTAACTGCAAGTTCAGACATTGACGTCTGGTTGTCATCTGCACGCGTTATTGGGCTATTAAGCAGCAATGCCATCAGCACCACACTTCCACATTGTTTCAAATACATATTATTCTCCCTGGATTTTCCATTCTGATTCATCAATAAAAAATTCTTCCGACTGCTGCTCACCACCGGGATTTTCCCCTTCAAAACTTGCATTGCAGGCATCAATCCCCGGCTTTGCAGCAAGATAGGCGAACAATAGATCCTTCTTAATAGCCAGCTCTTCCCCAAAACTCAAATCCTCCCGGAACAGTATCCGGTTGGAAATATCCTGCATTGCCGGGGACAGAGGCACCACACACTGATGGAAAGGCATGGCTGGCGCAACAATATCTTTCATGCCTTCCCGGTACATAAAAATCTCAATACTGTCAGAAAAATAAATCATATCCACAACGCCATCGCCAACATAATCCTGCACGCACATGTGTAAAACAATATAGGAGTCGCAGACGATTTTCCCTTTTGTGCCCTCGTCTTTTATGAAGGGGCCCGCAGTACAGCCCGCCAGAAGCAGAATGAGCATTATTGCAAGCCAATAAGTCTTAGGCATATTAATTTTTGTCGTGTACAGCAGAATACCAATAATACCAGATTCCAAACATAATCCATGTCACAGTATTTATTTGAAGTCTAACGGGTAGCTGGCTTTCTGGCCGCGAGTTGCGCTATTGCCTTCGAGCCAGTGCCAGCGTCTACGACGCCCTCATAGTAATGTAGGACATCCCAATCGCTAAAATGTTCTCGCAGCTCACCGGGTTGCAGTAGGAAATCAGGATTTTTAGGCCGACCAAACTGTTCCTGGCCTGTGGTAAAGGTTTCATAAATAACAAAACCGCCGGGGTGGACAGACTGCTTGAGCGCTGCCAGTAGCGGACGGTGTAAATAGCTGAAGACAACCATGCCACCGAACATCCGCTGCGCAAAAGGATTCCCCCCGAACAACTCAAAATCTACCTCCCAAACGGAGGCCAACGGCTCATCCCGGTCGGGAAGTATTTTGTCCAAGCGTAATTGAATACCCGCAAGCGCGTTGGGCCTGATATCGGCAAACACCACCGGAATCCGGTTCTCGAGAAGATGGAGTCCGTTGCGACCCGAGCCACAGGCCAGATCGAGAATGGGGCCAACGCGTGCAGCAAACGCCAGGTCGTCTAGATACGTCTGCAGCAGTGGCACATAATTGGAAATGGGTATGCTCACTAGAGCTTCAACTGCTGTATAACGATGGAGTTGTCGCCCTGCAGGCGATTGCCAGCGTAGGTTCCGGAATAGGGTGTGAGTCGCACCAGGTCGATGCCGTCAAAACTGATGGGCAGTGACTCATCTCGAAAATGGAGCTGGCTGTCAGTGAATGCAAATGTGGGGATATTAAAGCTCCAGGCCTGCAAAGCATCTTCTTCCAGTGCCCCCTCTTCCAGTGCATTCTCAATCTCAGCATCGAAAGCCTCGGGGATGTTGGGGCTGGCCTGGATATGCGCTGTGGCTTAAATCAAATTTTTGATAACCGGGCGTTTCTACGCTCGATAAGACCACGCAATCTCATCTGCCGCTCAGCGGTCAGGGGGTAGTTCCAGGTTAAGCGCAAAGCACCCATAAAGAACACTGCGGGAATAATCGTATAGCAAAAAGCCAACCATTGTAGCGCTTCCGGCCCGCTGACTGCACGGGGATCAAAGCCAAAAAAAGCGACAATATTCAGGGACACCCCTGTGCCCAGGGCGGTGGCAATTTTTGACGTCATTCCGGAGATGGCAAAAAACGTCCCCGCGCGCTTGCCCCGGGAGCGGGCCGTGTCCACATCCACCACGTCGGCTAACATGGACAAAGGCAGAAACTGTAAACCCCCGAAACACATGCCCTTGGCGATAAACAATGCGGTAAACAAACCCACATCTCCCACCCCGAGAAAATAGGTGGCAACCGAGATAATGCTCACCATACCCATACACACAGCAAAAGCCCGGTGCTTGCCTATCTTGCGGCCCAGCCACAGCCACAGGGGAATCGCCACCAGGCCTGCGCCAAAGTAGTACAGGAATAAGGTGCCGCGATTGGCAATTTCTATTACCTCACCCATAAAGAAAATTGACAGGGCATTGCGGAAGGCCTCACCGCTGGTAACAATGAGTATGATCAGCAGGATGCGCACCATGGGGCCATTTTTGGCAACCATCCGCAGGCCATCAACCAGTGCCACCTTGCGATGCTCCTCTACCGGTGGCTCTGGTACACGCCAGACCACCATACCAACCAGCATCGGCATTAACACCACGATAGACCAGGCCATGGCCTGCAGAATTTCACTGACACCACCGTCGGAAAAATATTCAACCAATGCGGGAATCACTGCGGACAGCAACAGACCAAACAGTACAAAGACCTCGCGCACCGCGGTAATCCTGCTACGCTCGTGGTAGTCGGGTGTGAGCTCCGCACCCCAGGCACCGTAGGGGATTGAGACCAGTGTCGCCCCCAGGAACATAATGCTGATCCAGAACACCAGATACAGCGGCCCGATGGTCTCAAAGCCAAGCTGCCGGGGCATAAAAAGCATCAGCACGCCGAGAATGAGAATAGGCAGCCCCGCCAGCATAAAGGGTTTGCGCCGCCCTATTTTTGAATGATGGTGATCTGAAAACAGACCAATCAGGGGGTCGGTCACCACATCGGTGAAACGAGCCAGCATAATCATGGTGCCCACTGTGGCCAGTGACACCCCCAGTTCCTGTGAATAAAAGACAGGTAGCCAGATGGCAATCGGGTAACCAAACATGGCCAGGGGGGTACCGACAGAACCGTACATATAGATGGTAGAGCGCTTTAGGCGCGGGGGCGCGGCCAGCCTATTGCCTGCCATTCATGGTTTCCTATTTGACCCGACCTAAAAGCCAGCCGATGCTGTGAAAGGCCAATACAGGAATAAAGAAACAAGCTAAAAATAGCGGCCCATCGAAGTGAAATTTAACCCGAGTTTGCACAGATGCCGTGGGCTTTTTCGCCTCTCGCGCCACTGATTCGAAGTCAATTATGTGGTCAGCCACTCTCTCCCCCATTGTCATCGATATCTCGCGATGAATAAACGGCGTGAATATCTGCTCACGCATGGGGTCTCGATCAAGACTGTTCCACTCCACCAGGGTGATAATAGCGAGTGTCACACCCCAGGCGATACTGAGATGAACAGCGGGGTTGAAAGCAAATTTACTCATGAGGGCAGTATCTCCCGTGTATACAGTAATAGCTAGCCCGGCATGCTATCGGAGAATTGCGCTCACGGAATTTTCCCACGTTGGCGGAGTCTGATATCGTACAGGGGCAACATTCACCCGTTATGGACTCCAGATGCTTCAAAAACAATGAAAAAAGTTTCATTCGCCATCGCTTTATCTCTTGCTCTGTTACTTAACGCCTGCGGCGGAGGTGGCAGTGGGAGTAGCCGTGAATCCCAACCAACACCGCCCGCACCAGCACCACCCGCGCCACCACCAACCCCGGCGCCCATTGGTTTTACGGTGAGCGGAACGATTACCGTCTCCTCTAATATGCACATCGATGGGGACAGCAACAACCCCGCCAGCCCGAGTTTCCCCAATAACACCGTAGCAACCGCCCAGATTATCCCCAACCCCGTGACCCTGGGAGGCCATGTCAATGAACCGGGTGCCGGTGACCCGGGCGCTACGCAGATCAATGGCGATCTCGATGACTACTATCGAATCGAGTTGCTTGCAGGGCAAACCATTACCCTGTTGGTGGCCGATTTTGATACAGCCGATGCCGATCTATATCTGTTTAATACCGGGGGGGAAATTCTTGATTTCTCCATTGAGGAAGGTGAAATCGAGACGCTATTGGTATCTGTGGACGGTACCTACATTGTCAACGTCTTCGCATTTTCCGGCGCCACCAATTACATCCTCGCCATCGGGTCCGCATCCCAGGGAATTGCCGCCAGACACTCGACAGCCAGTGCCAACATTATTCCCTGGCAAGTAATAGTAAAATATCACGAGCAACAACAAACCATCACGGCAAAGGAAGATGTGGTGCAGCGCTACGGAATGACCCACAGAGCCGGTGCTGATAACCGACAACAGCTGATGACAATGAAGCGCGCCGCACTCAGCCAACAGCAGCAATACAGTCGCCTGGGCTGGGCCCGGGATAAAAAGGTCGGGCTGCTCAACACCGCTGCACTGGCCCGCTGGGAAACACTGATCACTATCAAAACCATGGGGCTGGACCCCACGATTATCTTCGCAGAACCCAATTACACGGTACACGCCCTGACAGTACCCAACGATGCAGCCTACCCCACCCAGTGGCACTACCCGCTGATTAATTTACCCGCCGCATGGGACATGACCACCGGCGTAGCTGAGGTTATCGTCGCCGTTATCGACACCGGCATCCTGGGAGGCCACCCCGACCTGGCGGGACAAACAGTTCCCGGTTATGACTTTATTCGCGATCCAGCCAATGCCGGCGATGGCAATGGTATCGACCCCAACCCCGAGGACACCGGTGACGATGGCAGTCTCGGAGGCAGCAGTTTTCACGGTACTCATGTGAGTGGCACCATCGCGGCGGCCAGCAACAATGAAATCGGTGTTGCCGGGGTGGCCTGGAACGCCCGCGTTATGCCCCTGCGGGTACTGGGTGTGAATGGGGGCACCAGCTATGACGTAAACCAGGCAGTACGCTATGCCGCAGGATTACCCAACGACTCAGGCACAGTTCCCGAACAAGCGGCAGACATTATCAACCTCAGCCTGGGCGGTGGTAGTTTCAGTCAATCGGAACAGGCCCTGTACCGGGACGTGCACGCCGCCGGAGTTATCGTGGTGGCCGCGGCGGGCAATGAGGCCAGCCGAAACTTCCACTACCCCTCTTCTTACGAGGGTGTTATTTCCGTGAGTGCCGTGGATATACAACGACACATCGCGCCCTACTCAAATTTTGGTGCCGGGATTGATATCGCCGCCCCGGGGGGTAATAACGGGGTTGACCTCAACGGCGATGGCTACCCGGACGGCGTCCTCAGCACCGGGGGCTCCAGCAACGGTTTTGTTTATTCTTTTCTCAGCGGCACCTCCATGGCCAGCCCCCATGTGGCCGGTGTGCTTGCTCTGATGAAATCGGTAAATACCGATCTGAGCCCAGAGGACATCGATATATTGCTGGAAAATGGCAACCTCACCGATGACCTGGGTGTCGCCGGGCGGGACGACCAGTATGGTCACGGACTGATCAATGCTGAGCGCGCTGTTTCAGCAGCGCTCACGGCAAGTGGTAATCCGCCCGCTGACAACCCCCGTATTGGCGGCTCCAGCTCCCAGCTCAATTTCAGCAGCTCGGCAAATTCCCTGGATCTGGCATTGCAGAATCGCGGCAGTGGCGACCTTGCTGTGAACACAATTGTCACATCAGAAACCTGGCTCTCCATCACCCCCTCAGACATCGATACTGATGGCCTGGGCCTGTATAAGGTGGCAGTAGACCGCGACGGGCTGGGCCCGGGCGTATACGGCGGTGAAATTACCGTAAGCTCAAACATCAATACCATCAACGTGAATGTTTTGATGTCGGTAATCGATGAAAATACCGGTGGCGATGTGGGCCAGGTGTACCTGCTGCTGACCGGGCCCGACTCCGGTGAAATTGTCGCCCAGCTTGAAATCAGCGGGCAGGGCGGACTCTACCCCTACCAGTTTCAAAATATTCCACAGGGCAGCTATGAAGTCCACGCGGGTAGCGATACCGACAACGACTTCTTTATCTGCGACGCGGGTGAGGCCTGTGGCTCATACCTGACTGCTGACCAACCCATTGTTATTGAGTTGGATACAGACATGGAAGATATCAACTTTCCCATTGAATTCCTGATATCCATTCCCACGGTAAATGCCAACAGTGTGAAGCCCGTGAACACAACACTATCCAGAAAGCGTTCTGCACCAGGCCGGGAACTTAAGAAACTGTATGAGAGGCGGTAAATGTTGAAATCGATAATCCTCGGCACCGGTGCTAAAATTGAACACCTGCAGGCCGTGCTATTCAGCCACTTTCATGTGGACCACAGTGGCGCGCTTGCCTGGCGAGTGGATATCGGTCACTGCGCCATCAGTTTTTCCGGTGATATGAATAATCAGGGGCCTGTTACTTTTGCCAATGACCTGGATATCTTTGATATTGATTAATACCCACTCAAAAATGGCAGGCATAGCAGGAAGAAGATACTCCAGGGCACCTTAACCGGAACCAGCTTTCAGATAAACACAGGAAACGACGACATGATGACGACTATACGCAACTTCAGGCAGGCAATTTTTCTTATTCTGACAATGACTCTGCTCTGCTCAAGCCCCCTTGCCAATTCCAGTGACACTGAACCCTACCCAACTATTCACGTCGCAGGACAAGCCAGCGTAGACCTCGCACCAGATATGGCAGTGCTGGCATTAACTGTAACGCGCGAGGCGGAAACCGCACGCCTGGCACTGGATGCCAATTCCGCCGCCATAAAGAAAGTACTGGCAGCACTTCGGGCAGAGGGCATTGCCGAGCGCGACCTACAGACGTCTAATTTTTCGATCCAGCCCAAGTATGTTTACCCGCATGCCAAACCCTCCGGAGAGCGGAAGCAGCGCCGCATAGTGGGTTACATCGTGCGCAACAGTTTGACGGTACGCGTACGTGACATCGACAAGGTCGGTGCCATTGTCGATAAATCGGTTGAGCTTGGGGTTAATGAGGGCGGCAATATCATGTTCACCAATGACGACCCGTCTGACGCGATCAGCCAGGCTCGAACCAAAGCTATACACGAAGCCATCGCCAAGGCCAATACGCTGGCCAGTGCGGCCGGTGTTAAGATCGGCAAAATTTTGGAGATCTCAGAACAGAGCTTCCCCTCACAACCCATGCCCATGGCCAGGGCAGAAATGGCCATGGCCAGATCATCTAATTCCGTGCCCCTGGCCACTGGCGAGAATACCTACGTGATCAATGTAAACGTCTCGTTTGCTATCGATCAGTAGCAAGGCATAAGCGCGTCTACTCAGACACGCGTACTATGATTCTCCCTTTCACTGCGTGCTCTTCAATTCATTAAACAGGCAGAATCCCCACGGTGGTCTATAGTTTCAATACGCGTTCGCCAAAGTAGATTGCCGGTGAGCACTTTTAAAATAATAATTGATAAATAATGGTGAAAAAAATGAAGAAAATAGTACTCGTTGTTTTGTTATTGCTGCCATTTGGGGTCATCGCACAGGATGATTACGATATGGGTACCTACTGGACGGTCACTGCCGTTGACACCAAGCCGGGACACCTTAATGACTACATCACCGACCTGAAAAATGGCTGGAAAAAATCTCTGGATCTGCAGATCAAGGATGGCAAGGTTGTCAGCTACCAGATGTTCGGCAATGTAAATGGTCGCGATGGAGAGCCTGACCTCTGGTTACTGGTTGAGTGGGAATCCGGTGCTGCCATGCTGGATACTCCCAAGGAGTACTGGGATGATCACACCAAAAAAATGTGGGGATCAGAAGATAAAGGAAAGAAAGAAGGGAAGAAGCGCGGCGAATTGCGCACCTTGATGGGTGATACCCTGATGCGGGAAATCACTTTCAACTAGCCTTTCAAGCAGACACGGGTCTGGCTATTTATATGATGGTAGAATCTCTTCCCGGTAACTGAAAGAGGGAGGGGAGCATGAACTCACCAAGGCCAGATCCATCTTCGAATTCTACAACGACACGCCGCAACTTCCTGAAAAAATCCGGTGCTGCCGGTGCGGCACTCGCCAGTACCTTTAGCGCTAATCAGGCGCTATCAATAGATGCCCACTCTCTCTCGGCCCCTTCGGGACAATGTGGCTTTTCTCAACTTGCTCATGACTTTGTCTATCTCAACAGTGGTACCGAGGGCTCCATGCCTGACTGTGTCATTGACAACTTCAGCCGTGGCTTGCAAAAGTGGGCCGGCGACCCCACCGGCTCCTATGAGACCGATCCAATCTTCGGAAAGCGGCAAGTATTAAATCGGGAGATCGTGGGCAAGTTTCTCGGCGTTGGGCAAAACAATATCTGCCTGACGGACAATACGACCATGGGCATGAGCATGACCCTGATGGGCCTGAACTTTCAGCCCGGAGACCGCATCATTATCACCAACCATGAACACAATGCGATCAAATCTCCATTGGCCGTGCAGCAGGAAAAAATGGGCCTGCAGGTAATAACCCGGCCATTTCCATCGGCCACTGCACTGGGCCATATGAGTTCGGAGCAATTAGTAGACTCCCTGTTTCCCAACAATTCCGCCTTGAGCGGCGCAAAAGCCCTGTGTGTGTCCCACGTCTACCCCACCACCGGTGTGCGCCTGCCCCTGCTGGCACTGCGCCAGAAAGCCAAAGAACTGGGCGTCCGTTACCTTGTGGTCGACGGCGCCCAGGCTATGGGCATGCTCGACCTGAACAACGCTGCCAATAACATAACGCACAGTGACTTTTATGCCGCCCCCGGTCACAAGTGGCTCAACGGCCCGCCCAGCACCGGTGTGTTATATATGCGAAACGCCGAAATTCGACCCCCGGAATTTCATCCCACCCTCTCCCAGAGAATGGGTGAATATACCGGGGGCAACAACAGCTTCCCAATGGCCGAGGCACTGCAGGTCAGAGGGTGTAGCAATACACCGGGCTTTGCCGCGATGATCGCGGCAATGCAATTTCAGCAGGAGTTGGGTGGGGCTCCGGAAGTGGAACGGCATATTTTGGCCCTGTCAGCGAGCATCAAGCAGAACATTCTCGATCGCGCACCTTCCGCCGTGGTATCACCCCACACCGACCCCGCCCTGTCCTCCGGTTTGAGTGTATTTTTCCCCTTCAACTGGGAGCGGCCACAGGCCTTATTCACCGACAAAAAAAGGGCAGACTGGGTGGTAAGCGAGTTGCTGAAAAAGAATATACAGATACGCTCTATCGGTTTTGATAATACCGGGGGCAACGGAGGCCCTACCAACAAGGCCTACGCCCTGCGTGTATCAACCAGTATTTTTAACACGGCGGGCCATGTTAAGACGTTTAACAACACCCTGAAGACAGTCTTGATGAAGTTGGCCTGACGGCTGGCCCGGGGGAAGGAATTGCCCCGGGCCAGCACTCACATAAACAGCTTACGTTTTAAGGCACAAACCTTTCCAGCACCACCTCACGCAATAAGTCCGGGGGCAACAAACCCTGTTCCAGAATGAAGTCGTGAAACTCGCGCTGCTTGAAGTTATCACCCAGGGCTATTTCCACCTCTGTGCGCAGACGCATCAGATTCATATACCCAAAGTAGTAAGACGTTGCCTGGCCCGGTGCATTAAATGCATAACGGTCCGCTTCCGAGCTGGCCATAGGGCGCGACAGGGCCGTCTGCTCCATCAAAAAATCTATGGCCTGGGCATGGGTCATCTGCCCGGTATTCACCATAGGATCCAGAAACATGCGCGCCGCACGCATCAAACGGGTAAATAAATTAAACAACTGGGCTTCGGGTGGCAAAAATTCATGCATGATGGACTCGGCATATAAACCCCAACCCTCCGCATTGGCACTGTTAAACGCGAATATCGCCCGCGCCAGGGAAGTGCCATTTTCCACCAGGCTGGCAAACTGCAGTTCGTGGCCGGGACGTGCCTCATGTACAGTAAGAGCCCAGGTGATGGCTTCATGACTCCAGTCGTCCATCACTGCATCTCCCTCCAGAGAGGGATTAGACTGCACCAGCACAAACTCACCGTACTGCCCGGTGTTATTAATTAATTGCGGCGGGCTCATAAATGAAGCCGGTATAGCTGCAGATTCCGCCTCAGTGGCCAGGCGTATCACCGCATCGCGTTCAGGCAGTGTTATCAGGTCTTCGCGGCGGATAATTTCCTCGATGGCCGCCAGGCGCTGCTGGTACACCTCCAGTATCTTGTCCTGCGGAATTTGTTCTTTCTTCAGTGCTCGCATAACAGGAACCAGGCGCTTATCTTCCCAGCCACGTTGCTCGGCAATACGCCAGGCCAATGCTTTCATCTCGCTGCGAATAAACTGGTAGCTGTACTGCGCTTCCTTTATGAGCTCTTCCGGCGTGGCGCGCACGCCATAGTTTTTCAGATTATCGGCATAGACCGCTGCTGGCAGCTGATTCTCTGGTCTGGATTTTTTCAACATGACCCTCGTCAGCCAGGCTTTATAATCTGCCAGCTGCTGCTCCAGCAGTTCCAGATCGTCCTGCCAACCGTCGATACCAGAGCGCTCGAAAACAGCGCGCATACCCGCAACAAAACGTGGGGCATTATCGATGTCCTGTTCCAATTCACCGACGAAGGGTCCCACCAGCCCCGGCACATCAAAGCGCTCCTGGGTACGGGCAATGGCCAGCTCTGTCACCGGTGTATAGCCATTGGCGCTGCCATTATATTTGCGCAGCCGTTCGAGTGCTTTTGGGTAGCGCGCCTCATCATTGCGGGGGTCCAGCAGTGAATTGAAACCTGAATACAAAGTGCGATGCAGGTTGTAATAGGGCAGCAAGTGCGTGTGGTTTACTTCGGCCGATATCAGGCTATCTTGTAGCGCCTGTACGAGTATTACCAGGTCCTGACGAATCTTGGGATGCTGTTCTTTGGCCAGACGCTTTTGCATTTCCTGCAACAGAGCCCGATCACTGTCCTGGCTGCGCTGATACACATTCGACTGGAGATCCGTGATTTCGCCATCAAGCTTGTCCAGGCCAAGGTCGGCCACGCCTTCCGGGTTAAATTTGGCGTTCTCTTCCAGCACCAGCATTGCATTTATGTCACTTTTTTCGATCCAGTTGGCCTGAACCGCTGTGGTACAAATTATGGCAACAGCAAAGGCCAGCCATTTACTTGTTCTCATCATTGGATTACCTGTTTAATGTAGGGTAGCCGCCAGGGCAAGCGGGCAGGATACAGGTCAAATGAGCAAGACCCAAATAAATTAAGGGAGCTGTTCTTGCGAACAGCTCCCTTGAGGGCCCCCACCAGGGGTTAGGGGGAGGGGCAAAAGCTTTCAGCGGGCAGCGATTGCAATCTGTACGTTGGAGATTTTGCTCATAGCCTCACTCATCGCAGAGTTATAGCAGCTGCGATTTTTGGATACCCGGGACAGAGAACCTGCGGTGTTCCGATTAACGCTGCCACAAACCTTACGAGCGGCGCGGCT